>JAAYRE010000132.1 GCA_012518935.1 Clostridiales bacterium | reverse complement strand
TATATTTTGACAATTTGCTTCTTGAAATTTTCCTCATAATATTTTTTTGACATGTCTTTCTCCTCCAATAATTTTATTATATCATGTTCGGAGAAAAACTGTCCTATTTAGTATAGCCTATCCAAACATATAATTACATTAATTTTGGTGAATTTTTTAACAAATGGAGGATTATGATGAAGAAGATATTTTCATTAGTGTTATGCTTAGCACTAGTAATGGCCACATTAACAGCTTGTGGTTCTAAAGCAGAAGGTGTTAAAACTGGATTTGCAGTAGTTTCCAGTGCAGGTAGTTCAAAGGAAGCAACTGACGAAGGAGATGGAACAGCTCAAGTAGACTCAACTGCAGTGGCTGTACTAGTAGACGACAAAGGTGTTATAAAGAACATCGTAATCGACGTAGTTCAGACTAAATTTAACTTCTCAGCAACAGGTGAAATAACAACCGATTTAGGCACAACATTCGATAGTAAGAAAGAACGTGGTGCTGACTATGGAATGTTAAAGGCTTCTCCTATCGGCAAAGAATGGGACGAACAGGCAGAAGCTCTTGAAGAGTATGTGATTGGAAAAACACTAGAAGAAGTTAAGGGTATTGCTGTTAGTGGCGGTTATCCTACAGACGAAGATCTAACAGCTTCAGTTACTATGAATATTGCTAGTATGATTACTGCTATTGAAAAAGCCGTTAACAATGCAAAAGATTTAGGTGCAACTGCTGATGACAAGTTAGGTCTTGGTATTGTATCTGGATCAGGTAATAAGACAACTAATGCATCTGATGAAGCAGACGGTATGGTACAAGCTTATACTCACTATGGTGCTGTATCATTTGATAAAGATGGCAAGATTACCAGTAGCATTATTGACGCTTCTCAGACCAACGTATCTTTTAGTAACGAAGGTAAACTTACCTCTGATTTAAATGGTGACTTTAAGTCTAAGTTAGAACTTGGTTATGATTATAACATGAAGGGTAACTCTGAGATAGGCAAAGAGTGGTTTGAGCAGTCTGAAGGATTCAGCGAGTACATTAAGGGTAAGACAGTATCTGAAGTTTCAGGTATCTCCTTACAAGGAGGTTATCCTGCAGATGAAGATCTAACAGCTTCTGTTACTATGAATGTTGCTGATTTCTTAAAGGTTGTAGAAGAAGCAGGACAATATGCAAAATAATTATTAACATATTAGTTAAGCGAAGTTAAATAAGAGCCGCAAAACATATTAAAATTCAAAATGTTTTGCGGCTTATTATTATTTGTGTTATTCTACATAATACAAGTAAGATATAAATTACTATAGGAGCTAGCTTATGAAAAAAACCATATTAACAATTTATTTAATATTAACCACATTAATCCTATCCTCATGTAGCAAGAAGCTTAATAAATACGAAGGAAGTTTTCTTTTCTTGTTTGATACTGTTACACAAATAGTTGGTTATGCAGAAAGTGAGGAAGCATTTAGAGAGTTTACTGATTTCATTCATGATGAACTTGAAACATATCATAGACTGTATGATAAATACAATTCATATGAAGGAATCAATAATATTAAGACCATTAATGACAAGGCTGGTAAGGAACCGATTAAGGTAGACCAAAAGATTATTGAATTACTCAAGTTTTCCATAGATGCATATGAGCAAACTGGTGGTGCAATCAATATCAGCATGGGATCTGTTCTAGAAATCTGGCATGATTACCGAGAGCAGGGCATAGATGATCCCCTAAACTCTACCCTTCCTCCCATGGAATTATTAGAAGAAGCTAATGCACATACCAATTTTGATAGTTTAATCATAGATGAGGCCAATTCTACTGTATTTATACAAGATAGTAATATGCGGTTGGATGTTGGTGCTATAGCTAAGGGATATGCAACAGAACAAGTAGTAAAAAGTGCAATAGAGAAGGGATATACAGACTTTTTGCTAAGTGTGGGAGGCAATGTTCGAACAGTAGGGGGAAAAGGAAAAGATAAGGCCCCTTGGAATGTGGGTATACAAAATCCAGACGTCACATCATCTCAGTACAGTCTCTATACCCTTGCCCTAATTGATTTATCCTTGGTATCCAGTGGTAATTATGAAAGATATTATACAGTGGAGGGAAAAACATATCACCACATTATTGACCCCAATACCCTAATGCCCTCTGAATATTTTACTTCAGTATCTGTAATATGTGAGGATTCCGGGTTGGCAGATGTTCTCTCAACAGCACTCTTTAATATGCCCTATGAGGAGGGCTTAGAACTTATTGAAAGTCTAGATGGTACTGAAGCCCTATGGGTGTTTTCAGATGCATCTATGAAATATAGTGAAGGATTCGAAGACTTAATTAAAAAGTAAAATAAATTATTATTTAATTCTAATCATTGCTTAAGGACATTTTCTGATATTATATGTATAGTATGGTGTAAGATGAATAAATACTTTATAAGATAATAAATTGTCGATTAGGAGGATTAGCATGAAGAAGTGTAAGAATTGTGGGGCATTACAGTCTGATAAACATTTTTATTGTATTGATTGTAATAAAAAGCTTGATGCTCCCTTGTCGGATGAGGACAAAGCAAAAGAAGAGGCACACTTAGAAAAAACCATACAGAATTTATCAAACAAGTCAGATTATTTTTATGTGTCCAAATCAGATAAAACAACAACCCTTCTATTGGGTATTCTTTCTATTCTTCATATAATTCTTATGATAATAAGAAAAGATTTTTATAGGGAATATTATTTGAACTGGATTGTATTTATAATTATAGTACTTTCCATATCTGTTTCTATTGATGTACGTTTTCCCAGAATCTCCTGGAATCTATATAAGCTACGGTTTTATTTGGCGGTTGATAATATTGATGATATTGAGCCTTCTAGCTTTATGCTGTGGGCTCGTAGGTTTGTTCCAAGGGTTATATTATTGTTAGTTATTATGGCTTTCATTGTTATGCTTATTTCATCCTTCATAGCATAACATTAAAAGGTGTATATGTTCTAGTACTATTAATCAGTATGTTTACAATTGTAGCACAGTAATCACAACACTGGAGTACAGGAACATATATACACCCTTGTTATAAGCCTCAAAAATTACAAGAATGAGTTTCGCCTGCGAAACTCTAGCACCGAGCTATAAATCTTTTATCCAGCAACGTCTCCGCTTATGTTGCTTAGTCTCATAATGCTTCCACAATGCTTGAACTTGATTATTTGTCTCAAGTTCAGGGCCTGTTTCAGCATATTGTACCTTATTCTCTCTAGCCACTTCAGTCATGGAGTATAAGAGGATTGCTGTTAGTCCCCTATTCTGCATCTTAGGTAATACCCCTACTAGATACAAATCTAGAACCTTAGAAGGTTTTTTTGTCGCCCTTAATATTCTATACCATCCAAAGGGAAAAAGTCGTCCATTACTTTTCTTAACAGCGTCGTTCATAGAAGGAATAGCAAGGCCAAATCCAACTAACTCCCCATCTTCATCTTCAATAAGCTTCACATAATCTGTATTTACCAATAATATAAATTGGTCATAGTATTTCTTAATTTGCTTTTCAGTTAATTCTACTGTCCCATACAGATTCTCATAAGCTATATTAAGAAGCCTAAAAACCTTTGAAATATATGGTCTTAGATCCTTTCGGGTCTTGGGCTCTATAAGCTTCAAATTGAACTTTCGCATTACCTGCTTTGATAGTTTGTTCATTCTTTCATTGGCTTCTTCAGGCATCTTTATTAGGTATTCAACCCAATCAATATCCTTCTTAAAACCAAGCTTCTCCAGGTGACTTATGTAGTAGGGATGATTATATATTGTAATAAACATTCCCACTTCATCAAAGCCTTCAATTAGCATTCCTTCTTGATCCATGTCGCAAAAACCAATGGGACCGTGAATCTGCTTAAGTCCTTCTGACCTTGCCCATTCCTCCACTGCATTAAATAAAGCCTTTGACACTTCATAATCATTAATAAAATCCACCCTAGAAAACCGGATACGTTTTGTTTCCCATTTTGTATTAGCGGCATCGTTAATAATGCCCGCAATCCTTCCCACACATTGTCCATCCTTATAAGCCAAAAATTGCTTTACCCTACAATATTCATACGCTGGATTCTTACTGGGCAGAAAATTATTGTACTCATCAGATACCAAATCCGGAATAGCCTGTGGTACATCCTTATACATATCTGCATTAAAGGATGCAAATATCTTACGCTCCTTTTTTGTAGCCACCTCTCTAACCTCAACCATACACTTCACCCCTATTATGTATTTTCTTATATTTTAGAATAATTAAATGGATAGTGCAATGTATATTGTCACCAAATAAATATTTATGTCAAATAATACCTAAGATAGCCCTGTGTAGATCTTACTTTCTATGGCTACCTATTATGGCTATCATATTATGCATGTATTATTCCTTTAATACTTTCACTGATTCTTTTTGCAACGTAAGAATTGTTCATGGTATATAAGTGAATTCCATCTACCCCCTGGGAAACCAAATCAACAATCTGATCTACTGCATAAGCTATTCCTGCTTCCCTTATTGCTTCAGGAGAATGCTCAAATCTCTGCATCATCTTGGTAAACTTTGATGGAAGACTGGCACCGCAAAGGGTTACCATTCTCTCTATCTGTGCTTTGTTGATAACAGGCATCACACCTGCTTGTATAGGTACAGTTATTCCAGCTTTTCTGACCTTATCTAGAAAATTATAAAAATATGAATTGTCAAAGAATAGTTGAGAAACCAAATGCCCAGCACCGGCATCAACCTTTTTCTTTAAGTTCTTAATATCCTCATCTATGTTTTCTGCATCCACATGACCTTCTGGATAACAAGCCCCAGATATGTAAAAGCCACCTCTATTCTTAATAAATTCCACCAGTTCACTGGCATAGGAAAATTCTTTTTTAGGTGGTATACTGGGATTGATATCACCCCTTAGGGCCATGATATTCTCAATCTTATTTTCTTCTAAAAGATCAAGAATCTGTCCAATCTCATGTTTGGTATAATTAACACAGGTTAAGTGAGCTAATGGTGTAATTCCATACTTATGCAAAATCGTCGACGCAATATCACATGTGACCGTATCTGCAGCACTTCCCCCTGCTCCATAAGTTACACTTATATAATCAGGTTTAGTATCTTTCAAATTATCCAATGTATTATAAATAGTATCTATTGAGCTTATTTTTTTGGGAGGAAAAACCTCCAGTGAAAAAACAAATTTATCAAACATAGATGCTATCTCCATGTCAATACCCCTTTCACTTTTATAAAACTTTATAACTTTAATTGACTAAAACTTTTTGTAATTATAGCTTCTATTCCAAATCATGTCAAGAAAATGATTTTTATCGATGAATAAGCTTTTATTAACTGTATAAGATAAAATAAAAGATATGTGAAATAGAGGTAAGCATGATGAATACTGAAAAAAGATTAACTAAGGCATATAAAGAAGCAAATATTGAATATTTTGATGCCCAGTCAAAGTATATATTTTTTAGTGATATGCACCGTGGTGATGATAGTGTATCTGATGAGTTTTCAAGAAATCAGGCCATAGTACTTCATGCCCTAAATTATTATTATAATAATGATTATATATATGTTGAAGCTGGGGATGGAGATGAGCTTTGGGAACATAAGAAATTCAAACATGTCCGTCTGGCTCACAAAGATATATTTATTGTATTAAAAAAGTTCTATGATAAGGGTAAGCTTAGAATGATTTATGGTAATCATAATATTTTTTTAAAAAACAAAAGTTATGTAAAGGATAATTATTACGAATTTTACGATGAGTATAATCAAAAACGAGTTGAATTATTTCACAAAATTAAACCCACCGAGGCTCTATTACTAAAGCATCGAATGACCAAACAGGAGATCCTTGTTGTTCATGGCCATCAAGGGGATTTAATAAACGACCAGTTTTGGTATATTTCAATGGTACTTCTACGATATTTTTGGAGATATCTGCATATTGTAGGATTTTCAAACCCTTCAAGTCCCGCTAGAAATCTATACAAAAGACATAAGGTAGAAATAAACTATAATAGATGGATTAAGAAGCACAAGATTATGTTAATCTGCGGGCACACCCACCGGGCTAAATTTCCAAAACATGATGAGCTGCCTTATTTTAATACTGGATGCTGTATTAATACAAGAGGTATTCCTGGAATTGAGATTGTGAATGATACTATTGCTATGGTTGATTGGAGAATAAAAGCAGATGATAATGGGGTGATGCATATTGTAAGGACTGTTGTTCGAGGTCCTGAACCTATAGAGAGGTATGATTGCAAGAACATATCTAATTACGATGGTCTAAAAAGTAATTGCTCTGATATGTGAAAAAATAATGAGTGCCTCACTTTGTATGGCACTCTTATGTTAGGCAAGGAGCAGCACTATGTTAAGAATAGTACTGCTCCTTTTACTATCTACTTCTACCACTATCTTTTGCAAATACTAATCTAATACACTTCTAAATTTAATGGACTAAGTTAATAATAAAAACATAAGAAAGGAAGATGCCATTTTATTTTACAGTTACAACTGCACTATTACTTATATTACCGGATATATCCTGTGCATATACTTCCACCTTAGAGTTCTTTGTTAAACGGGAATTAATTACACAGGCATAGTCACCATTTGATGAGGTGATAGTTTTATATTCTCTATTGTTATATAGGACTGTTACTATAGAATCCTTCTCTGCTGTTCCTGTAACTTCATATTCACCTGCCACATATCCCTTAATCTTTGGCTTGGAAGGAGCAGTATTGTCGCATTTTTTAACATTGATGGTCTCAATAAACATATTGCCATTATCATCTACCACACGAACAGAATAAGAGCCTGTTTTGTTTACTCCAAACTGCAAATCCTCAGTTATATCTGGTGCAGTCTTCCACTTTGAATTATTTATATCATCCTGGGTTAGTTTGCCCCTAAGATAACGAACTTCCTTAGGCACTTCAATTGTTTCCACGGTTATATATGAATTCTTTGTTGTCCCTTTTTGTGACAAGACTAATTTGTAAGGTGTTGATGTAATCTCTAAATTAGTCCTTCCACCGTCTCCTGCTGTAAGGGTCTCCAAGGAACAGTAATACACTCCCTTATCCAATAGCAATTCATCCTGATTCCACTGATTATTTCCGACAAACTGCTTTGTAATTAGAACCCCTCTATCCTCCCCGTATAAAACAAATTTTGCTTTCTTTAGAGATTCATACATATATTTAAACTTAACTAATGAACGTTCCTTTATTTCAAAGGAATAGTAATCCTTTGGGTTGGCTACAGTTAATAGTCCTAGAAATCTTTCATCTACCTGGATGGGGTTCTCCATTCCTACACTGGAGGGGCGATAAATCTCATCACTATATACAGGTTGATAATAAAGTATTAATTCTGATTGACCTTGCACTCGGGTGTATGATGTACTACTTGAAGGTTGATAGTTGTCAGTTCGTATTTCAACATAGTATGTTCCCTTGTCTAAAGCCACTTTTTCCTTGGTTTCTCCGTTTACTTCCCCTAATGCGGTTATGGTAGGAATAACCTGAAATATCAATTTCTCATCCCGATATACTGTTGCAGATATGTTAGGTGTATGAATGCTTGTGTTACTATTAGATGATGACAATTTTGTAACAGTTTTTATTAGCTTGTCTGCGGTTATTATTAACTTAACAAAACCATCTTCATCCAAGGTAAACTTGTATACCCTTCTATCAAAATGAGGGTATAGGGCATTATCTACGGTTATATTATTAATTTCATAATAATAATTGTATACTTCAATATCATTAACCTTAGTTAACTTTAATTCATCATAGCTTGTATTAGAGGCCTCGACTTTTTCAGAACCTCCTAAGGCTATGCCTATTATTATAAATATTGACAATATCATCAGTACACTCCAACTTCTCTTCATGATCTTCCTCCTCAATTACATATATGTAAAGTTTATCTTCCAACGACATTAGGTACCATTGGTTAAATGTTACCATTTATGATATTTTATGTCAATTGCAAGAGTGCATCCCTGCGGAGCATTTTTTACATAAAAGGACCCACTATTATATAAAAAATTATCAAATAAAGGTCAGGTACATATTAAGTATTTTGCTATAATATAGTTAATGAAGTAACTTTACTTGGATGAAGGTTTGAGTTATACTGATGACTGAAAGTTAGATATAGCATTATGAAAGCGAGGAGCCAGTATGAATGTTGTAGTATTAGCCGGGGGAACCAGTTCTGAGCGGGATGTATCCCTTTCTACCGGAAGGATGATTTACAATGCATTAAAAAACAAAGGACATAAGGTCATATTATTGGATGTATATTTGGGTTACCAAGGAGATACTACTAATCTCTTTGATATAGATAAGGATTGGACCGTAGGAATCGGTATCATTGGAGAAGATAATCCAGATATCAATAAGATAAAAACCCTTAGGAGCGGAAATCCTGACCATTTCTTTGGTCCTGGTGTTCTAGATATTTGTGACAAGGCAGATATTGTGTTTCTTGCCCTCCATGGTGAAAATGGTGAAGATGGTAAGGTTCAAGCCACCTTCGATTTAATGGGTATCAAATATACTGGTACAGACTATGCTAGCAGTGCTATTGCCATGGACAAAGCAATATCTAAGGAGTTATTTGCCTATTATGACATCCCAACTCCCAAGGGTATCTATGTAAGTAAGGGTAGTGAATTTGCTTGGGATACTTACCCCTGCGTTGTCAAGGTAAATAATGGAGGCTCCAGTGTAGGTGTATATATTGTTGATTCCCCTAAAGAGATGGAGACTGCCATAGATAAAGCCTTCTCCTACGGTAATGACATTGTTATAGAAGAGTACATTAAAGGCAGGGAATTCTCTGTAGGAGTCATAGAAGGTAAGGCTTTGCCTGTTATAGAGATTGAACCCCTGGTTGGCTTTTATGATTATAAGAACAAATACCAAGCTGGAAGTGCTATTGAAACCTGTCCTGCCAAGCTAGATGACCTGATTACAAAAAAGATGCAGGAAATGGCTGAAAAGGTCTTTATGGCTTTAAGGTTAAAAACCTACGCCCGGATGGACTTTTTATTAAATGAAGATAATCAACTCTTTTGCCTTGAAGCCAATACCCTTCCAGGGATGACTCCCACATCATTACTGCCTCAGGAGGCTAAAGTAATTGGTATTGATTTTGATGATCTATGTGAGCTAATAATTGAAATATCTCTAAAAAAATATAAAGAATAAATTCAAGTGATTAGAGGTTGTTTTTATGAAGAATATGACATTATTAAATATTGCCAAGGCCTGTAATGGTACCTTATATAATAACGATTTTGATGGGGTGGTTTCCGGTGTTGTTATAGATTCCCGTCTTGTAATGAAGAATTACCTTTTTATAGCTTCCAAGGGAGAAAAAGTAGATGGCCACGATTATATAGAGTCAGCATTTAGAAATGGAGCCAGGGCTGTTGTATGTGAAAAGGCTCCTATGAATACAAATAATCCATATATACTAGTTAAGGATAGCCTTTTGGCTCTAAAAGAAATTGCAAGATGGTATCGTATGCAGCTAAATATTCCCATAATAGGCATTACTGGTAGTGTGGGAAAAACCAGCACTAAAGAATTTGTTAGTAGTGTACTGTCTCAAAGATTTGAGGTACTAAAGACAGAAGGTAATTTTAACAATGAAATTGGCCTTCCCCTTACTATATTAAAGATTCGAAAGGAACATCAGATTGCCGTAGTAGAGATGGGTATAAACCATTTTGGTGAAATGCATAACTTAAGTGAGATTGCCAAGCCTGACTACTGCCTCTTTACTAATATTGGTCAAAGTCATTTGGAGAATCTTGGTTCTAGGGAGGGTATATTAAAGGCAAAATCTGAGATTTTTGATTTTATGAATGAAGATGGTAGGGTAATCCTTAATGGGGATGATGATATGCTCTCTACCATCCAGAAAGTCAAGGGCAAATCCCCCATAAGATATGGGCTTGGACCCAATAATGATATCTACGGTGATAATATTACTAGTAAGGGACTTTGGGGAAGTTCCTTGGATATACATATTAACAACAAGGTCTTACATGTTGATGTTCCCATGGCTGGTACTCATATGATTTTAAATGCACTGGCTGCTGCCTCTGTAGGATCCATGCTTGGGCTTACAGACTCTGAAATTATAGAGGGTATAAAACAAAACAAACCACTTAAGGGAAGAAACAATATTATTAACCATGAAAGATGTATCATAATAGATGATTGTTATAATGCAAACCCAGTATCTATGAAGGCTGCCATAGATTTACTTGATAAGGCAGATACAAGGAAGGTTGCTATACTGGGTGATATGGGGGAATTGGGTGAAACCGAAAACAGCCTACATAAGGAGATTGGCATGTATGCTGCATCAAAAGATTTGGATGTAATTATCTTCGTCGGAAAGCTTTCATACCATATGTATGAAGGGGCAACAGATAGATTTAAGGATGCTAGGGAATACCCTACTTTAGATAGCTCTTCTAACAATGCCCCTATATCTGAAAGATTATATTACTTTGATAACATGGATTCTCTTATGTCATCGCTAACCACAATTGTAAAAGATGGAGACACTATACTTGTGAAAGCATCACACTTTATGGGATTCGATAAAATTGTCAATAAGCTGCTACAATAAGTTTAAAATTTTAATTTTTTCCCTTTTCATACCAGTTATAAAGTGTTATACTAAAAAACAAGTGGGTTGTTTAGAGTAAAACAAAATAACCTTCACCTTAATGCTAAGCATAAGGTGAAGGGTTTTTAATAAATAAAAACCAATTGAAAGAAGGGGAATTATGTCTTTAAGTGTGAAAAATATAACAAAAAAATATGGCGATAAGCTGGTTGTCGATGACTTAAGCTTTGAGATGCGAGATCCTGGAGTCTATGCGCTGCTTGGATCAAACGGTGCAGGTAAAACTACCTCCCTAAGAATTATTTTAGGAATGCTGGCAAAAAACAGCGGTGAAATCTTATGGAAAGATCAACCTATTGATATAGTCAACACCAATGTTGGATATCTTGCAGAAGAACGGGGTTTATATCCAAAATATTCATTGCTTGATCAATTATTATATTTTGCTAAATTAAAAAGAGTTGATAAGAAAACTGCAATGGAGCGTATTAAATACTGGTCAGACCGACTAAATGTTGATGAATATGTTTTCCCTAAAAAGACTAAAGGTAAAAAATCAAGTAAAGCAAATAATGCTGACCAATTATCTAAAGGTAACCAACAAAAGATACAGTTGATGGTTGCTCTTTTGTCAGATCCTGAATTATTGATTATTGACGAGCCTTTTAGTGGTTTAGATCCTGTTAATACCGATTTGTTTAAGTCCATTTTGAGAGAGGAGATTAATCAGAATAAATATTTGATAATGTCCAGCCATCAGATGGCCACCATCGAAGAGTTTTGTTCTGACATTACTATTCTTCATCGTGGTAAAGTTAAACTACAGGGTAATTTATCTGAAATCAAAAAGAGCTATGGCCGTGTGAATCTTATAGTTAAATGTGAACAAGATATTGCTTCGTACATATCTTCCCACAATATTCAAATTGTCAATAAAACCCCCAGCGAATATCACCTTAAAGTACAAGGAGAGGAAGAGGCTATGGGATTTTTGGCAAAGCTTATTGCTGATAATATTACAGTTATCAAATTCGAGCTACGGGAACCATCATTACATGAAATATTTGTAGAAAAGGTGGGAGATGAAGAAGATGAAGAATAGGTTAACCGGAT
>JAAYRE010000010.1 GCA_012518935.1 Clostridiales bacterium | reverse complement strand
CTTAGGATTAACAAAGATACAGCCTTATTTCAGTATTTTGATAAGGATGGGAAGTTGTTATTAAAGGAAAGAGATTACGAAAGTAAGAGTCTAGAAGAGTTTTCTTCATATACAACTGTGTTAGATGAAGATACAAAGGTTGAGAAGGTAGTAACACCTGATGGTGTTAAGGAAGTTGTAAAAGAGGCCAATAAGGTTTTTGATCAAAAATTATATAGAACTAGATTACATATAGATTGGCAGGAGAATGAATCTATATATGGACTTGGACAAAATGAAGAGGGATCCTTGGATTTGAGAGGAACAACTGTCTACCTACATCAAGCTAATATGAATATAGCCGTTCCTTTATTGGTATCAAGCTTAGGATACGGTATTTTAGTAGATACATATAGCCCCATGATTTTTAATGATACTAATTTTGGTTCTTATATATACACAGAAGCCGATTATGAGATGGACTTTTATTTTATATATGGTAGAGACATGGATGGGGTTATTGGTGGATATCGATATTTGACAGGAAAAGCAACAATGTTACCTAAATGGAGCTTTGGTTTTATACAATCTCAGGAGAGATATGAAACGGCTAATGAATTAATTGATGTGGTAAAAGAGTATAGAAAAAGAAAAATTGGCTTGGATTGCATAGTTTTGGATTGGTTATCCTGGCCAGGAAATCTATGGGGTCAGAAGACATTTGATCCGGAACGTTTTCCTGATCCTACTGCTATGATAGACAAGTTGCATGAAAATAATGTTAAATTTATGATATCCATTTGGCCTAGTATGAGCGAGGAATGCCATAATTATAAAGAGTTAAAAGAAAAAGGCTTGCTTTTGCCAGCTAGTAATATTTATAATCCATATATAGAAGAAGGAAGAAAAGTTTATTGGAAGCAGGTAGAGGAAGGTCTTTATTGCCATGGTATTGATGCATGGTGGTGTGATTCAAGTGAACCCTTTACTCCTGAATGGAATCATAATGTACAACCTGAACCCAGTGCTATGTATTATGAATTTTATAATACTAGTAGTCAGCATATCCCTGCACAGCTAACAAATTCTTATAGCTTATATCATGCAAAAACATTATATGATGGACAACGTAATATGACAAATGAGAAAAGAGTAGTTAACCTTACTCGTAGTGGATATACTGGCCAACAAAGATATGGAACAATACTATGGTCTGGAGATATATCAGCTGATTGGACTACATTAAAAAATCAAATTGTTGCTGGTCTGAATTTATGTGCCAGTGGCATGCCCTATTGGACACTAGACATCGGTGGCTTCTTTGTTAAAAAGGGTCTACAGTGGTATTGGAATGGGGATTATGATAAAGGTTATAATGATCTTGGATATGTTGAATTATTTACAAGATGGTTTCAATACGGTTGTTTTCTACCAATATTCAGAAGCCATGGTACGGACTTTAGAAGAGAATTATGGAATTTTGGACAAAAGGAAGAAGTGTTTTATGATACATTAATTAAATTTAATCAATTAAGATATAGACTTATGCCTTATATCTATTCTATGGCAGGTAAGGTATGGAAGGATGATTATACTATACTTAGAATGTTAGCCTTTGATTATCCTGATGATGAAATTGCAAGGGCTATTGATAATCAATATATGTTTGGTGACAGTCTTATGGTTTGTCCTGTGGTTACCCCCATGTATTATAATAAGGATTCAACCCCAACCAAAAATTGTCCTAAAACTAGGGAGGTATATCTTCCTGAAGGAGCTTGGTATGATTTTTGGACAAATAAATATTATGAGGGTGGCCAAACTATAATAGCATCTGCACCGATTGATATTATACCATTATTTGTGAAGGCAGGTAGTATACTTCCAATGACTCAGTATATGCAATATGTAGATGAAGTGACAAATGCACCCTTGGAGCTATATGTTTATCCAGGAAAGGATACTGAGTTTGAATTATATGAAGATGATGGCAACAGCTATAGTTATGAAGAAGGTGAATTTGCCATAACAAAAATCACATGGACTGATGAAAATAGGGATTTAGTAATCGGTAAACCCATTGGATGCTATAAGGGCATAACAGAAAACAAGGAGTTTATAGTTGAAATTATAGACAAGATTTAATAAGTATTGAAGTATTTGATTAGTTACTCATAAATATAATTAAAACATATAAGGAGAGATAAACAATGAAGAAACAAGGCTTTAATCCCTATCTACCATCATGGGAATATATTCCCGATGGAGAACCATATGTATTTGATGGCAGAGTATATGTATATGGCTCCCATGATCGTGCTAACGGTTATGCATATTGTTTAAATGACTATGTTTGTTGGTCTGCACCGATTGATAATCTTTGTGACTGGAGATATGAAGGAGTTATATATAAAGCTACCGATGTAGAGGATAATGAAGACCGTGATAGTTGCCTTTATGCCCCAGATGTAGCTCTTGGTCCCGATGGAAGATATTATCTATATTATGTAGATAGTAAGCGTTCCATAGTATCTGTAGCAGTATGTGATACCCCTGCTGGTAGATATGAATTCTATGGTTATGTACAATATCCAGACGGAGTAAGGCTTGGTGAGAGAGAAGGAGATGAGCCTCAATTTGACCCTGGGGTGTTAGTAGAGGGAGATAAGGTTTATCTCTATACAGGTTTTTGTGCAAGAGGGGATAAATCAAGAAGTGGAGCCATGGCAACAGTTCTAAGCACCGATATGATAACCATAATCGAGGCTCCGGTTATTGTAGCTCCCAGTGAGCCCTATAGTAAGGGCAGTGGTTTTGAAGGACATGAATTCTTTGAGGCTCCTTCTATAAGAAAAAGAGGAGATACCTATTATCTAATTTACTCATCAATACTTATGCATGAGTTATGCTATGCAACTAGTAAACATCCTACCAAGGGATTTAAGTATGGCGGTACAATAGTAAGTAATAGTGATATGGGAATTAGCAGCTATAAGCCTGCCAATAAACCCATGGCTTACGGAGGAAATAACCACGGTAGTATTGTAGAGGTTAATGGGAAATGGTACATTTTCTATCATAGACATACCAATGGAACCAATTATAGCAGACAAGCTTGCTTAGAAGAAATCACATTTTTAGAAGATGGTTCAATACCGCAAGTAGAGTTAACATCCTGTGGTCCAAATGGTGGACCTTTAAGGGGACAAGGTGAATATTATGGATACATAGCTTGTAATTTGTTCTGTGATGAGGAATCAATATATACGGATTTTACGGGTTCATGGATGAATAATCAATTTCCTAAAATTACACAGGATGGTAAAGATGGAGATGAAGAGATTGGTTACATAGCTAACATGAAAGCATCTGCAACGGCTGGGTTTAAGTATTTTGATTGTAAGGGTGTGAAGAAAGTAAAGATCAAGGTACGGGGCTATTGTAAGGGTGATTTTGAATTAAGAACTTCATGGGATGGTCCTGTTCTTGGCAGGATTCCAGTTGTCTACTCCAATGTGTGGAAGGAATACTCAGCAGATATAAAGATTCCTGACGGTGTACATGCACTGTATTTTACCTATACAGGTGAGGGAAGTGCAAGCCTTGCGTCCTTTACACTGGAATAAATACAAAAAATATTAGATTATATAAAATCAAAAAGGCATGTTAGGATACTAAATGATTAGTATCTTACATGCCTTTTGTATTATAGTTCTATAATAGCATAAAGTTAATTATGAAATAAGTCAGGTAGAATGTCATAGATATAATGATTAACCCAATTCCATGCATGTGTTCCGGTACGACATACAAGAAAATAGAAGTTTCCTCTGCTTAAATCTGCTGAATATATAAAGGTATCATCTAATTGTTTCATAGCATCGATTTGAGGTACCATATTAGGGTAAGCAATATCTAAGCTTCCTGTGGCACAGAATATATAGTAGTCTTGTGGCTCGTATCCGCCATCCTTTGCAACTTTTGCTAAGTATTTTGCTGTCTCCATAGCTTTGCTTTTTCCGGCAGTTTGAGCTATTGCCCAACAGTCGCCGCTTAGAGGTATGAAATATTTGAAATAATCAAGGCAATAAATATATGTATACCAGGTGGTCACTGCTCCCATTGAGAAGCCACCAAATGCTCTATGATCTCTTGAGGCCTTCAAGTCACTTAAGCTTGCTGATTCAGTGTATGTATTATATGTGGTTTCTACAAGTGGGAGAATATCATTTAACAATTCTTCATGGAAGAGTGCTGTATCATTTTTCCCACCATAAAATGTAGGAGTAACTACTATTAGAGGTTCAATGTCTTTATTAGCAATCATATTGTCTAATACTCGCTTCAATTCTTTACTCTCACCTGGTCCGCCGAATAGAAGATTCTCATTCTCTCCGCCACCATGCATGAGATATAGTACATTGTACTTTGTATCTTTATCGGAACTATCATAGCCATAAGGAAGGTATACATTTAATTTTTTTATATCCGTAACATTGTTTGAATTTTTTACTGGATATTCTAAACGCTCAATTGAACCGGAATAGCTACTTTCACCTTTATATTCAATCGGGATTGGCACAAACGTTTTCTCCAAAGATGCCTCATCTGTTAGTATTAAATTGTCTGTAATATTTTTAATAGATGAGAATTGTTGGTCAATTTGTTTTTGAGTAATATTATCTTCTTTAAGTAATTTTTCTGCAACATCTATAGCTTCTGTTAAGACTTCAGGATTCTTATATCGGGTTAAATCAAGTTCTTTTGTCTTATCAATTAAGACAAGGAGGTCGTAAGGATTCAATCCTGTTTCGGCATTAGGTGTCTTTCCGACTAACAATAACTCTCCGAATTTTGAGGTGTCATTCCATGCACTACCGGTTGAATCGAATACATTAATGGTTCCAAGGCGATTTGCACCTTTGGCATCATTAATCTGTAATTCAATACCAAGTACCTTGCCATTAGATGGCTTATGTTTCAGGGCAACCCTTGCCTCGATTATATATCCATTTTCTGATTGGTGTGCCTTTGTATAAAACCGTTCTGGATCACCGTTATCTACAGATTTTGAGTTTTTATAATTAACTCTAAAATGTAAATCATCAACGCCATAATCCTGGGTCTTATCATTATTTTCATCTAAAAATATTTCTGCGGAATCCTGCATATATGGGGTATCAGATTGTACAGATAGATCATTATCTTCTACTTCAAATAGAAAATATAAAGCATTATCATCCCATAAAACTTTAAAAGTAGCAGTAGTATCAATATTGTTTGGCCTGTGTTTTGGATAAACAACTTGTGCTTTACTCCATATTTCGTCTAATTCATCGCCCATTACGGGTGAACCAAAATATGCAATCATCCTTCCTTCTGAATCAAATCCATTCTCATCTACAGAGACTTTTTCTATTTCAACCGATGACTCCTCGGTTGAATTGTTTGAGTTATCAGTGGTAGTAATCATATCTTCCTCCTTGTGGTCGGTGATATTACTGGAAACTGAACTGATTTGCCTTGTTTCATCAGACTTTCTTTCTTCATCAGGCTTTGAGCAGGAAGTTGTTATTAATAGTATAAACAAAGAAAACCATAGCAAAACAAGATACTTTTTAAATTTTCTATTAGCACAATGCAATAAAATCCCTCCTAAAGATTGCCATATTTAGTCATTGACATCATTTTACTAAATAATACCAACACTGTCAACGTGAAAAAACCTTTCACAAAATCAGCTGTTACTTGACAAAACATGCCAAAGATTACAGTATAGGGCAAATCAAACAAAGGATATATTGACTTTTGAATGTGTTATTAACTATAATGGTTTAGGATCAACATAGATTAATTTAAAAAAGGAATACAAGGCATAAATTATTTATAAAACCTATATACTGCTGACTTTAGTAAACCAAACTTTAAGATAAGGAGAAAGATATATGATTAAAATAACATTTTTAGGAGCTGGAAGTACTGTATTTGCGAGAAGCTTACTGGGGGATTGTATGTGTACACCCTGCTTGCAGGATGCTGAAATTGCCTTATATGATATTGATGCAAAAAGATTGGAAGAATCAGAAGTTATTCTTAAAGCAATCAATAAAAATATTAACTCTTCCAGGGCTAAGATCTTAACATATCTTGGGGAAGAAGAGAGAAAGGATGCCTTAAGAGATGCAGATTTTGTAGTTAATGCTATTCAGGTTGGGGGCTATGAACCCTGTACTATTATAGATTTTGAAATTCCAAAGAAATATGGTTTAAGACAGACTATAGCAGATACCCTTGGAATTGGGGGTATTATGCGTGGTCTAAGAACTATACCTGTAATAAGAGATATTGCCAGAGACATGGAAGAAGTATGCCCCAATACATTGTTTATTAACTACACCAATCCTATGTCTATTTTGACCGGTTATATGCAAAGATATACTAAGATTCGCACTGTAGGTTTGTGTCACAGTGTTCAGACCTGCTCCTATGATTTGCTTAGGGGACTTGGTATGGAAGATAAACTGGAAGGCAGAAGTGATTTGATTGCCGGTATTAATCATATGGCTTGGCTTTTGGATATAAGGGATAAAGACGGAAATGATTTGTATCCAGAGATTAAAAAACGAGCTATTGCAAAGAATAATAACGAGA
Organism: Clostridiales bacterium; assembly: GCA_012518935.1. Lineage (GTDB taxonomy): Bacteria > Bacillota > Clostridia > Lachnospirales > Lachnospiraceae > Mobilitalea. The sequence goes on along the minus strand of JAAYRE010000010.1, from coordinate 1,354 downwards.
AGCACTACGATATGGTTAGATATGAATATATCAAGCATTTGGGTTATTACTGTACAGAATCCAGTGAACATAATGCTGAATATAATCCATTTTTTATAAAATCAAGATACCCTGAGTTAATTGAGAAGTTCAATATTCCTTTGGATGAATACCCAAGAAGATGCATAGCACAGATTGAGGGTTGGGAAAATGAGAAGAACAATATAATGCAAGATGGTAAGATAACTCATAAAAGATCTCATGAATATGCATCATATATTATGGAGGCTATTATCACTAATAAACCAGTAAAGATTGGTGGTAATGTATTAAATACTGGATTAATTGATAATCTGCCCTCTGATGCCTGTGTAGAAGTTCCTTGTATGGTTGATGCTAATGGGATTCAACCATGCTATGTTGGCAAATTGCCCCTACAACTGGCTGCCATGAATATGACCCATATTAATGTGCATCTGTTGACTATAGAAGCAGCTGTTACAAAGAGTAGAGAGAAAATATATCAAGCAGCAATGTTAGATCCCCATACTGCAGCGGAGTTATCTATTGATGATATTGTAAAGATGTGCGATGAGATGATCCTAGCCCATGGTGAATACATGAAGGAATATGCTTAAAGAAAGGTTTGGATGAAATAAATGTACGATAGTATTATATTTGATATGGATGGCACAATTTGGGATTCCACTGAAGAGGTGGCCATAGCATTTCGTAAGGTGGTAAGAGAAAAATATCCTGAAATAACAGATGAAATAACAGCTGATATATTGAAGGGTCTATTTGGACAGCTACTAGATGATATTGCAGTAAAGCTATTTAAGAGCGTACCAGAAGAAAAGGCACTTGAAGCAATTAAAGACTGCACCGAATATGAAAATGAATATCTGGCTGAACATAATGGTAAGATATATCAAGGGTTGGAAGAGACAGTAAAAGAGCTTTATAAAAAATATAAACTTTTTATTGTGAGCAACTGTCAAGAAGGTTACATTCAGTGCTTCTTTAAGGCAAACCCTCATCTGGAAAAGTATTTTATAGATTATGAGTATCCAGGAAGATCTGGTAAGGCCAAGGCTGACAACATAAGGATGGTAGTTGAAAGGAATAATCTTGAGAATCCTGTATATGTGGGAGATACTGCAGGAGATGCAAAGGCTGCAAAAAAAGCAGGTGTTCCATTTATCTACGCCAGATATGGATTTGGTGATGTTAAGGAATATGATGATGTTATAGATTCACCTAAGGAACTTATAAACAAATTAATGTAGTAGGCATTGACATTTGGAGCCAATGTTTATATATTTGTATAGACAACGAGTGTCGTTATAGACACTCTTATGTCAGACAACGAGTG
>JAAYRE010000131.1 GCA_012518935.1 Clostridiales bacterium | reverse complement strand
TTGAAGTTTGTTCATTAGGACAGATTTTCATATTACTAACGTGCGAGAAGGTTTCACAGGCCATAAATATGGTATAGTGAAACCTTCTCGCATTAAGTCGTATTCCAAGATGTTAAAAAAACAATATTCAAAATATATGGGGTAAATATAGTATGAATGATTTTTGTCGATTTGTCAATTATTTACTTGATATAAAAATAGGTAAATGGTATCATTTTTACATAATTTAATAAAATCTTAAGAATATGAGGTGTGTTTATGGGTTATAGCAAATTACAGTATCTTAATGAATTAATTGAGGGTGAAATAGATGCTGGTGAGATTAATGGTGCATCTGTAAGGGTAATACATAATAATCAAGTGGTATGGAATGAGATATTTGGATATGCTGATAAAGAGAAGAATATAAAAACTACTAAGGATACAATATATAGGATGTACTCAATGTCAAAGCCAATTACAGCTGTGGCAGTGATGATTTTGTATGAAAGAGGTCAGCTTGACTTATTGGCACCTGTTTCTAATTATTTGGAAGGCTTTAAAAATCAAAAGGTTTTAACTAAAAACGGGCTTATAGACCCTGGTAGAAGTGTCACGATTCAAGACCTTCTTAATATGACGTCAGGAGTGGTATATCCAGATGAGAACATTGAGACTGGTCGTATGATGATGAAGTTATTTCAAGAGGCAGATGAAAGACATTACAAAGGTGACCCCATAGGAACTGTTGAGTTTTGTAATAGAATCGGACAAAATCCATTAGAGTTTTCACCGGGTGAGAGATGGCATTATGGTGCTTCTGCTGATGTATTAGGGGCAGTTGTTGAAGTTATAACTAAGATGAAGTTTAGTGATTTTCTAAAGACAGAGATTTTTGAACCCTTAGGAATGGTAGATACGGGATTTTATGTACCTGAGGATAAACACTCTAGATTCGCACAAAATTATATATTTGATTGGAATGTCAATAGTCTTGTTCCCTTTAGTGATAGCTTTTTAGCAACTTATGACATGACCAGTCCTCCAGGATTTGAATCTGGTGGTGCAGGCCTAGTGTCAACACTGGATGATTATTCTAAGTTTGCTTCAATGCTTGTTAACGGGGGAAGTCTCGGTAATGTTCATATTCTTGGTAGAAAGACTGTTGAATATCTGGCCACGCCACAATTAACAAAAGAACAAGCCGTGTCCTATAACTGGGATACTCAATATGGGTATAGCTATGGCAATCTAGTAAGAAGCATGGTAGAACCTGTTAAGGCTAAAAGTAATGGTTCCATAGGGGAATTCGGATGGGATGGATGGACAGGTAACTATTTCTTTGTTGATCCTATGGAAAATCTATGTTGCATCTTTATGATTCAGAGGGGTGGTTTTAATAATGCTGCTATGAGAAGAAGAATGCGCCAGATTATATATGGTGCGATTTAGAAGCAGCAATTTAAATAAAGTACAATATATATGATTGAAATAACTACACTGTTATGGTAATATGGTAAAGTGCTAATTTAAAAAATAAGGAGAACAGTAAAGTCGAAGTTGTGACTTATACTATTAGTCTTTATGGAAAGGCTTGAATTACCATGATAGTTGATAATGTACCTATTAATTTTCTCTTAATGAATATGCTTTCTGCCACAGGAACTGTATTCAAGATATTTTTTCTTACTATTATAATGTCAATTCCCCTTGGGTTTGTAGTTGCCCTGGCAAGAGGAAGCAGATTTAAGATAATAACTGTACCCACTAGGATATATCAGTTAGTTTTTCGTGGGACACCGCTGATGTTACAGCTGTATTTCTTTATGTATGCACCTTATTACATATTAGATTTTACATTTAATAGATTCACAGCCTGTATAATAGCCTTTGTCGTAAATTATGCTGCATATTTCGGTGAGATATTCAGAGGAGGTATTGCATCTATTCCTAAGGGGCAATACGAGGCTGCTAAGGTGCTTGGCTTTAGTAAGTTCCAGACATTTATGCGGATTATTCTTCCCCAGGTTGTTAAGCATGTAATGCCCGCCGTGGGAAATGAATTTATGACCTTAGTTAAAGATACATCTCTTGCACAGGTTATATCAGTAATTGAGATCTTTAATGTTGCATCAAATGCAACTTCAAGGTATTTTTCAACTGTACCTCTTATAGTGGCAGGTATATTCTACTTGGTGATGAATACTGTTGTTGAATTGGCATTTAAGTGGGCTGAAAAGAAGCTAGATTATTATAGGTCATAAATGTATGATTGTCGGGGGATTAATATGCTGTTAAGAGCTAATAGTTTAAAAAAGAAGTTTGATAAAGAAAATGTTCTTGATGATATATCATTGGAAGTAAGTCAAGGTGAAGTAGTGGCTATTATAGGTCCTTCCGGTTCAGGAAAGTCTACACTTCTTAGATGTTTAACACAACTTGAAAGAGTTGATAGCGGTAGGATTGAAATAGATGGTAAGCTTATGGTAGATACTGTAGAGGGTAAGGCACAGTATTCCGATTCTAAGACTCTACATGAAATATTACTGGATGTCGGCCTTGTTTTTCAGAATTTTAATCTCTTTCCCCATTATTCTGTATTAAAGAATATTATGGATGCACAGATAAAAGTATTAAATAGAAGCAAGGAAGAAGCAAGGGTTATTGCCATGGAACTTCTTAAGAAAATGAATCTAGCTGATAGAGAAGATGCCTATCCCTGCGAATTGTCAGGGGGACAGCAGCAAAGAATAGCTATAGCAAGAGCCCTTGCATTGAATCCTAAGATACTTTTCTTTGACGAGCCTACATCTGCACTGGACCCCGAGCTTACTGGGGAGATCCTTAGAGTAATACGTGGGCTTGCTAATGAGAATATGACTATGGTTATTGTTACCCATGAGATGGCTTTTGCAAGAGAAGTAGCAGATAGAGTTATATTTATGGACAGCGGTATTATTATTGAACAGGGACCTCCTGAAGAAGTCTTTGGTAATACGGTTAATCAAAGAACAAAGGAATTCTTGCAAAGATGGTCAAGTGAAAAATAGGACTTGCAAATATTGCCTTTGTTTGATATAATAACAATTGTGCAAAATGATAAGACTAATTAGGGAGTGGACGCGAGTCCACTCTTATGTTTTGTTAAAATTTTCATCATGTTGAAGTTAATAATAGGTTGTAAAGAAAGCAGGTATGAGATGGCAAAGCACGATGTTTACGTTAAAAAAACAGAAAAATTATTAGAAAGTATTTTAGGAGAAAATCAGATTGAGCTTTATGACATAGAATATGTTAAGGAAGGCAGTAATTGGTATCTAAGGGTATTTATTGATAAAGAAGCTGGTATTACTATCGATGATTGTGAACTGGTTAGCAGAGCACTTAGTGATGAACTTGACAAAGCTGACTTTATACCGGACTCCTATATTCTTGAAGTAAGTTCACCGGGGCTAGGAAGACAGTTGAAGAAAGACAAACACTTTGAGAAAAGTATTGGTGAGGAAGTTGAAATAAAGCTTTACAAACCTATTGATAAGCAAAAAGAATGGGTTGGAACTCTAAAGAGCTTTGATGCACAAAGCCTTAAGATTACCCTAGAGGACGGGACGGATATGGATATATCTAGAAAAGACATAGCCTTGGTTCGTCTGACCATAGATTTTTAATTATATGATATATGTTAAAGAAGTAAGGTCTAAGAAGTATGTTGATAAGTTTTTATCTAAGAAGGGAGAAAAATCTCCCTAGGAAGTATATTTAATTGATTCATTCTAAGAAGGGAGAAAAATCTCCCTAAGAAGTATGTTGATAAGTTTTTATCTAAGAAGGGAGATTTGGAAAATGGATGCGAACAGGGAACTGATTGAAGCGTTGAACCAAATTGAGAAAGAAAAAGATATTAGTAAGGAAGTTCTGCTAGAGGCTCTTGAGAGTTCATTGGTTGCAGCGTGCAAGAATAATTTTGGCAGGTCAGATAATATTAAGGTTATCATTGACAGAGAGACTGGTGAGGTTGAAGTCTATGCCATGAAAGAAGTTGTAGAGGAAGTAACAGACCCCGTTACGCAAATAAGTCTAGCACAAGCCAAAATGAATGAAGGCAATATTGGTATTGGAGATATTGTTAATATATTGGTAACTCCTAAGAATTTCGGACGAATTGCTGCACAGAAGGCAAAACAAGTAGTAGTTCAAAAAATCCGTGAAGAGGAAAGAAAGGTTCTATATCAACAGTATTCTAGTAAAGAAAGAGATATAGTAACTGGAATTGTACAACGATATGTAGGTAATAATGTTAGTATAAATCTTGGTAAGGTTGATGCTATGCTTAATGAAAATGAGCAGATTATAGGTGAAGTATTTAGACCTACAGACCGTATCAAGTTATATGTTCTAGAGGTTAAGGATACACCTAAAGGACCACGCATCTTGGTTTCTAGAACACATCCAGAGCTTGTTAAGCGTCTATTTGAGGCAGAAGTAACAGAGATTCAGGATGGTACTGTTGAGATTATGAGTATTGCAAGAGAAGCTGGCTCAAGAACTAAGATGGCTGTACGCAGTAATAATCCTAATGTTGATGCTGTAGGTGCCTGTGTAGGGCTTAATGGTTCAAGAGTTAATGCAATTGTCAATGAACTAAGAGACGAAAAGATTGATATCATCAATTGGAGTGATGAACCTGCAGAGCTTATTGAAAATGCCTTGAGTCCTGCTAAGGTTGTATCTGTCTATGTAGATGAAGATATAAAGAGTGCAAGAGTAATAGTTCCTGATTATCAATTGTCATTGGCTATTGGCAAGGAAGGACAGAATGCAAGACTTGCTGCTAAGCTAACAGGATATAAGATAGATATTAAAAGTGAGTCTCAAAGTATGGATTATTAAGGATGTGATGATATATGGCTAAAAAAATACCCTTACGTGTATGTACAGGATGTGGTCTGTCAAAACCTAAAAAGGAATTGATTCGCGTACTTCGTTCACCTGAGGATGAGATAGGTATTGATATAACAGGAAAAAAGAATGGCAGGGGGGCTTATATATGCCCATCGAATGATTGTCTGCAAAAGGCCATCAGTTCTAAGGGTTTAGAGCGTTCTTTAAAGATGTCAATACCCAAGGATATACTTGATACCCTAGTGAAGGAGTTGATAGGACTTGAGTCCAGTACAAAATAAGGTATTTGGCCTATTAGGCATTGCAGCTAAATCAAATAATATAGTTAGTGGTGAATTTTCAACTGAAAAGGCGGTGAAAGATCATAATGCAGCCTTAGTCATAGTAGCTAAAGATGCATCAGACAATACTAAAAAAATGTTTACAAATATGTGTACATTTTATAAGGTTCCAATTTGTTTTTTTGGATTAAAGACAGAACTTGGCCATGCCATTGGCAAAGAGTATAGAGCTTCTTTAGCATTACTAGATAAGGGTTTGGCAGACGAAATAGAAAAGCAACTGAAAATGATGTAGTGAGATTAACGGAGGTAGTAAGTATGGCAAAAATGAAAGTATTTGAATTAAAGAATTTTATCAATGAAAAAACTCATGGGAATATCGAGAGTAAGGATATACTAAATTTTCTTGATACAAAATTGGGAATTAAGAAGACCCATAGCAGTAATCTTGAAGATAAAGAAATAAAGGCTGTTAAGGAGCATTTTATTCCTTCAGCAAAGAAAACTTCCGAAGCTCCTGCACCTAAAAATGTTCGTTCTGCAAGCCCTAAGGAAGACATAGGATCAAGTCAGGCTAGAGCCCAAGGTCAAACTGGGTCAAGACCCCAGGGACAAAGACCAGTTGAAAGAAGATCCCAGTCACAAGGAAGACCTCTAGGTCAAAGTGGTGGAAGAGTCCAAGGTCAAACTGGATCAAGACCCCA
>JAAYRE010000130.1 GCA_012518935.1 Clostridiales bacterium | reverse complement strand
GCAAAGCCAGTAGACAAAGATGAAGCAAAAACAGCAGAAGATACAGAAAAGTCAGTAGACAAGGAAGCAGCAAAAACAGCAGAAGACACAGAAAAGTCAGTAGCCCAAGATGAAGTTGATAAATAAAAGAAAAAATCTGCTAGTATTATAATTATTAAGCTATAAGAAATAATAAAAATATTTTATATATAGGATTGGGACAAGGAGAAAAGATAGATATGAAGAAGGTCATCACTTATGGAACCTATGATTTATTACATGTAGGTCATATTAATTTGTTGAGAAGAGCCAAGGAGCTTGGAGATTATCTAATTGTTGTATTATCTACTGATGAATTTAATGCCATTAAGAATAAGAAGGCATATCACAGCTATGAAGATAGAAAGATTATTCTGGAAGCAATTCGTTATGTTGACGAAGTAATACCTGAGTACACCTGGGAACAAAAAATTAAGGACGTTGTTGATAATGAAGTAGATGTATTTGTTATGGGAGATGACTGGAAGGGCAAGTTTGATTTTCTTAAGGAATATTGTGAAGTTGTATATCTTCCAAGAACAGAGGGAATATCTACAACAAAGATTAAAAAAGACCTTCATAATTAGGAAGTTTTATAGTTGTAATTTTTAGAAAGGTATGGTATATCCTATGGTCATACTAAAACAAATGGTTTTGGCTATTTATAAGGTATTAACCAAGTTATTACCTGTTAATCACAAAGTCATATTATTTGAGAGCAATTTGGGAAGAAATTATACCGGCAATCCCAAGGCCATATATGAGGAAATGGTTAATCAAGGACTTGATAAAAAGTACCGCTGCTATATCATACTTGAAGATATAAATACTACTATACCGGGATCGGCTAAGAAGATAAAAAGGAACCGGTTCCGGTATTTTTATTATTTTTCCATAGCTGGAATCTGGGTAAGCGATTCTAGATTTCCTATGTATATTATTAAGCGTCCTCAGTGTACATATATTCAGACCTGGCACGGAACGCCTCTAAAGAAATTAGCTTTGGATTTAGATGATGTATATATGGCTGGAGAGACAGATATTAAATCTTATAAAAGGAATTTTTACAATAATGCCCAGACCTGGGATTATCTAATTTCTCAGAATGACTACTCATCCAAGATTTTTAGGCAAGCTTTTAGCTTTAAAAAAGAAATTCTTGAAATCGGATATCCCAGAAATGATGTTTTGTTTCATGATAATAATGAAGATAAAATCAGAAGAATCAAAGAGATGTTGGGTATTGACTTAGACAAAAAGGTAATTCTCTATGCCCCCACATGGCGGGATAATGAATTTTATGGGAATGGTAAATATAAATTTAATCCTGGCTTGGATTTTTCCCTCCTTATGGAACAACTAAAGGATGATACTGTAGTTATTGTTAAGTATCATTATCTGGTTATGGATCAGATTGACTGGACACCATATAAGGGGTTTATTTATTCTTATGATATGACCTATGATATATCCCTTTTATACCTTATCTCTGATATGCTCATAACAGATTATTCATCAGTAATGTTTGATTACAGTATATTAAAAAGACCCATCTTGTTTTACTGTTATGATCTTAATGAATATAAGGACACTCTCAGGGGATTTTATTTTGATTTTATTGAAGAGGCACCTGGACCTATAATAAAATCAACCCAGAATCTGATTGATGCTATTAAGGAATACGACCATAGTGTATATAAGGAAAAATATGATGCCTTCATAAGCAAATATAATCATGCTGATGATGGTAAGGCTTCAAAAAAAATTGTAGAGCTTATTACAAAATCTATAGCAGATAAGATAAATTAGGGTAAGGCATAATATACTCACCAACATGCAGGTATTCTATATATTATAAAGGGAGTTATGATTTATGGTAAAAACAATAGGCTATCATATATTTGCATTGGTTTATTTTGTATGTAAGCTATTTCCCGTACAGGACAAGAGGGTGTTTTGTATTATGACCCATGATGATGGTGAGGGAAGCAATGTAAGCCTGCTGATAAAAGAATTAAAAAAACGTAGAAAAGCTTATTATTATAATTATATAACTAAGACTCACATGGAAGCTGTTAAGGGGTTAAGGGGATTTAAGAAGGTGATGTCATTTTTTATTATAAAACCTTATCAACTGGCTAGATCTAGTATAGTTCTAATGGATAATGTCTTTCTTCCCCTGGCTTATCTTCGCCTTAAGAAGAATGTAAAGGTTATACAGCTATGGCATGGCACAGGAACCATCAAGAAGTTCGGGCAGGATACTAATACAGGTAAATTAAAGGAATTAGAAAAAAGGGCAAATAGTAACATAACCCATTTGATTGTAAATGACAAAAAAACAGGAAGACTTTATGCCAAGGTATTTGCTGTGGATATTAATAAGGTATACCCTGTTGGACTACCTAAAACAGACGATATTCTTCGAAGAAAAGAAAGATTTGAAAAGGAAGGAATAAGTTTTGACAAGACCTTCATATATAAAAAATACAAAATAGCTAGAGATAAAAAGTTGATTTTATATGCTCCCACTTTTAGAGATAATAATCTTAGTTCAGAAACCTTACTTGAGCAAGTAGAAGAACTTGCAAAACAACTACCGAGGGAGTATATATTGGGGATTCACTTGCACCCACATGTGGCAGGATTGGCAAAAAAGAAAGCCCTGGAAAATGTATGTGATTTGTCAGGTGACGGTGATTTGGTTGCTCTTATCATGGCATCTGATATGCTAATAACAGACTATTCTTCAATAATATTTGAATATTGTATTACAGAAAGACCTATGATTTTCTTTGCTTATGATTTTGAGGAGTTTTCTGATCAAGGACGGGGTTTTTATGAAGACTATGAAAGTTATGTGCCGGGGCCTGTGGTAAAAACAAGTAAAGAAGTGGTAGATATTATAAGAGAAGATAATTATGCTCTTGATAAAATACGTGCCTTTAATCATAACAACTTTCCCAATCTTGACGGGAAAGCTTGCCAGAGAATTATAAAGCTTATAGAATCATAATATTTATTATAAGTAATCATTTATACTATATTTATTTTATTAGCTAGTACCAAGTGGTATGGCATAAGAGAGCGTGGTGTATGAAGTCTACACCACGCGTTCTGTTTTTTGCCACGGCACTAGTATGCATTTTTATTGATAAAACCTTTAAATATAGTCAAAAACATTATCATAAAATCAAAGCCTAAAGTCCAATTCTCAATGTAATATAGATCATATTCAATTCTCTTGGTTATAGATGTATCTCCTCGAAATCCATTAATCTGTGCCCAACCTGTAAGTCCTGGTGGAACCTGATGTTTTATCATATATCTTGGTATTTCTTCCTTGAATTGCTCAACAAACTGAGGTCGCTCGGGTCTTGGACCAACAATGCTCATATCGCCTTTTAGTATGTTAAAAAGTTGTGGAAGCTCATCTATGCTTGTCCTTCGAATGAATTTACCGAATTTAGTAACCCTAGGGTCGTTGTTGGTTGTCCAGGCTTTTGCCTCGCTTTCTTCAGTCTGTAGGGTCATAGACCTAAACTTATACATTTTAAAGGTTTTATTGTTCTTACCCACCCTAATCTGGGAGAAGATAATGGGACCCTTTGAGGAAAACTTAATTATTATTGCTACAATTAACATAGGAAGGGCAAAGATTATTAGACCAATTAAGGAGCCAATAATATCGATAATCCGTTTGCTTATCCAGTTGAAAGTGTTACTTAAGGGTACATTCCTAATATTTATTACGGGAAGCCCATACAAATCCTCTGTATATGGTTTAGTTGGAATGAAATTATAATAATCTGGTATGAACTTTGTATGGACCCCTGACTTTTCACAGGTCTTTACCACATTTTCAAGGATATCATATTCATTTATACTTAGTGTTATTGCGATTTCATCTAGAGACATTTTTGTAAGATACTCTTCTAATTGATTCAGCTTGCCGATAACAGGGACTTTCTTGTATTTGGTCCCAATCTCCATAGAATCATCCAAAATTCCATGTATATAATATCCCCACTGGGGGTTAGCAAAGATTCTATCAATATAAGCTTCTGAAGCACGACTATATCCCACCAAGATTACATGCTTTAAGTTGTGACCTCTTTTGCGAATAATTCTTAAAGTCTTAGCAATCATCATTCGGGCAATAGTACATAAAACTATATTGATAGCTGTAAACATAGCAAGAAAGACTTTTGATATATTGGTTTCTTCAATCATGTATAGAAAGAAGAAATAGAAAGCCAAGCCAATTATATTGGAATATGTGATATGAAAAAATTCAGTCCATCTTCTTTTCACCCGTTTGGGAGCATATAGTTTTGCCCAGTTATATATAAAAAGATATAATGGAATCAACAAATATAAACTTTGAGCATAGACCCCCAATGAATAGAAAGTTCCTCTTTCTGCTTTTAAGAAATTTATATTAGTAAGAAAACTATAAAATCTTAGATAATATGCTATTAAAAATGAAACAACAATTATTAATAAATCCATTAAGATATGGAGTCTATTAAGTGTTTTTTGGTTGTCTTTAATCACAGCACATCCTCCTAAAAATAGATGTTAATTGGTTAGTTATTAGCTCATTACTATAATACATGATAAAATGGTTTTCAACAATAAAGTTTTGCTTTAATTCACATTCTTTACACAAAATACTGCTAAACTATGATTAAAGTATTATAAAAGGAGTGATCTTTTTGGAGAACAATAATAAACCCGAGTATAGCTTTTGGGCAGAAAATGCATCCAACTCAAGTGGTTATAATTATAATTATCAATATATCCCCCAACCAGAGCCACAAAAACCTAAGAAAAAGGGTGTAGGCAGGGTCTTTTCATTCATATTTAAAGCATTAACCTTTGGCCTAGTGGCAGGAGCTGCTTTTGTCGGCGTTCAATATTTATATTATAAAACTAACCCTGATGCATTCGTGAAGAAGGATAGTTATATTCTAGGATCATTGGAAGAAGACATAAGGCCAGGCATTAACCTTAAAGTAAGTAGTACTGACCATGGTGTGGTAAGTAGCCTTCCTGAAACAACGGTTATGAAGGTGGCAGAAGAAACCATGCCTTCCATAGTGTCAATCACAAGTATTTCCACCAAGACAGATATGTGGTTTGGATTAGAGTATTCCAATGAGGGTAGTGGCTCCGGTATTATAGTTGGAAAAGATGAAAATGAATTATTTATTGCAACAAACAACCATGTAGTTGATGGTACAGATAAGATAACAGTAACATTCATAGATGATTCCCAGGCTGAGGCTGTAATCAAGGGAACAGACACTATTGCAGACCTAGCTGTTATAACAGTAAAGCTGGATGATTTGGATCAAAGTACCCGTGATGCAATCTCTATTGCTAAACTTGGCAACTCAGATGAGGTTGGTGTTGGTGAGATGGCAATAGCTATTGGAAATGCTATGGGATATGGTCAGTCAGTTACAGTAGGTTATGTCAGTGCAAAGGACAGAAAAGTTGAAGTGTCTGACAACTACAGATACAAGACCATGGTTCTACTTCAAACAGATGCAGCCATTAACCCTGGTAACAGTGGAGGAGCCTTAATTAATATTAATGGCGAAGTAATAGGAATAAACACAGTTAAGTTTACTGATTATTCAGTTGAAGGCATGGGATATGCAATTCCTATAACCAGGGCAATACCTATTATAAATGACCTTATGAGTAGAGAAATATTAGAAGTTGATGAACAAGGCTTTCTTGGTGTAGCTGTTTCAGATGTAACTGAGGATGTATCTAGGCGATTTAAAATGCCAATGGGAGTATATATTTCAACTTTAGTAGAGGATAGTGCGGCTGATAAGGCTGGTCTAAAAGAAGGGGATATCATTCAATATATTAATGATATTGAGATAGCTTCTGGTGTCCAGTTAAGTGAACTTATATCAAGTATTCGTGCAGGTACAGAGATTGAAGTTAAATACATGCGTCATATAGATGGAAACTACAAGGAACAAACAGTAAAAGTAATCCTTGGATCCAAAGAGAACACTGGAAATTAACTATTGTATTATATTTAGCTTGTTTTATATTCTTAAGGGGCATACCTATTTCCCATAATACACATTTGTTGAACAGTTTTTGATTTGTGTAAGAGGGAGCAGGGGTATGCCCCAAGATTATTATGGTAACCCCATTTTATAAAAATATAATAATTTCAAGGTTTCACCAATGAGCAAAATCGTGCTATACTGTATACATTATAATACTAAAGGATGTGAAGAACATGAGTAACCGTAAGGATAACGATAAAGATAGATTAAATATAGAAGAGTCAGATGGTAACAAAGAGGAAAAGTTTTGCTACCTATGTAAGAGACCTGAAAGCGTGACGGGTAAATTGGTTGAAATCCCTAACAATATTCATATATGTGCGGATTGTATGCAAAAGTCTTTTGATATAATTAACTCTACTGACAACCCTTATATGAGTATGATAGGAATTCCACCAACTGTCTTTGGCAAAGCAGAACCGAAAACAAAAAAGAAGGTAGAAGATGAGCCTAATCTGGAATTTGACCGTGGGAAGATTCCTTTACCCCATGTGATTAAGGGTGGTTTGGATGAATATATAATTGGTCAAGACCATGCTAAAAAGGTTGTAGCAGTAGCCGCCTATAATCACTATAAAAGAATCAGCTCTAATGTACCTAATGACGTTGAGATAGAAAAATCCAATATGCTTATGATTGGGCCAACCGGTTGTGGTAAGACTTATCTAGTTAAGACCTTAGCAAAGCTACTTGACGTTCCCCTAGCCATCACTGATGCCACAACTCTTACTGAGGCAGGCTATATAGGTGATGATGTGGAAAGTGTTATATCAAAGCTTCTTCAGGCAGCAGGTAATAATGTTAAGAAGGCTGAAAGAGGAATTATATTTATTGATGAGATTGATAAGATAGCCAAAAAGCAAAATACCAATAGTCGTGATGTCAGTGGGGAATCTGTGCAACAGGGATTATTAAAGCTTCTGGAAGGAAGTAATGTGGAGGTGCCTGTTGGAGCTACATCAAAGAATGCCATGGTACCTTTAAAGACAATTAATACTGAGAACATATTATTTATATGTGGGGGAGCATTCCCTGATTTGGATAAAATTATTAAAGCAAGACTTAACAAACAAAGTTCCATTGGTTTTCAAGCAGATCTAAAGGATAAATATGATAAGGATATTAACATTCTTCAGAAGGTTAACCTAGATGACCTTAGAGAATATGGAATGTTACCGGATTTCCTTGGTAGGCTTCCTATATTATTTACCTTAGAGGGACTTGACAGGGATATGATGGTTGAAGTGTTAAAAGAGCCAAAGAATGCTATTTTGAAGCAGTACCAAAGTCTTCTAGCCATGGATGAAGTGGATTTGACCTTTGAACCAGAAGCCTTATATGCAATTGCAGATAAAGCTTTGGAGAAAAAGACTGGAGCCAGGGCCTTGCGTGCAATACTAGAAGAAATAATGTTAGACATAATGTATGAGATTCCTAAGGATGATAATATTGGACGGGTTGTCATAACCAAGGATTATATTGAAGGTAAAGGGGTTCCAGTTATCGAGATGCGTGGAATCGCAAAACATAAGAGGATGTCTACCAATGGATAATTGTCGAAGGTATTACTATAATTATAATTGGAGGAACCGATGGGAGAAAGATATATTCCTGAGATAGATGGAATCCTAAGAAGACATATGATTAGGGTTCCGAAAGAAATAGAGACAGCCAGCGGGATAAGGATTTTTGGTAAATTAATCCGCTCCATAGTATTTACTACTGATGTGGCTATAATACGCAATTGTAACGCCAATGCTGTTATAGCAGTTTATCCATTTACTCCACAACCAATTATATCACATTCAATTATTACCTGTTCTGATGTACCAGTGTTTTGTGGTGTTGGAGGTGGAACAACAACAGGACACCGGGTGGTTAACCTGGCTGAGCATGCTGAATATCAGGGAGCAGTAGGGGTAGTACTTAATGCACCGACTTCAAATGATACTATAATGTTTTTAAAGGAATGCATAGACATACCCATTGTTATTACTATAGTATCTGAGAAAACAGATATAAAAAAGAGACTGGAAAGTGGAGTGTCTATACTTAATGTGTCAGCAGCTTCAAAGACACCGGAGCTAGTAAGAAATATTAGAAAGGAATTTCCTAATGTTCCTATTATGGCAACAGGAGGTCCGACGCCGGATTCCATATTAGAGACTATTGAAGCAGGAGCAAATGCCATTACATATACTCCACCTTCAACATCAGATATTTTTAAAAGTCTAATGAATAAATATCGCTCTGAGCATTAAAGGAGGATCTAGATAATGTTTAAGTGGGACAAATTTATCCGTACCAAAAAGCCACAAAACATAGAAAAAACCAGTACTAATTTATATTCTGAGAATAAAGAATTATCTCATGATACAGAGCCTAAAAATGAAGAGGAATACGAAGTTCTAGAGATAGAAATTGTACCTGAAAAAATCGTATGTCCTGATTGCGGAGGTATTACTTTAGAAGGATTAGAATTTTGCGATAAATGTGGCGGAGAATTATAAACATCTATGCGACAAATATTTATTGACAAAATATTTATTCAAGGGTATTATAGAGACTAGAATAAAGACGTTCGAAATGCATGGCAGATTTATTATTCTGTTTATCAAGTGGAACGTCTTATTTGTACAATTAACAGGGCATCGAATTAATACGTTAAAGTGACATATTAATAAGCCTTGATCTGAATGGGAGGAAAATTTATGAAAAAAAGGATATTTGCTTTAGTAATAACGTTAAGTTTTGCTATGCTTAGCTTAGCAGCTTGTGGAACAAAAGAAACAGCAGATGGGAACGAAAAGTTTTACATCGGCGGAATTGGTCCTATTACAGGCGGTGCTGCCGTATACGGACAGCATGTTAAGGATGCAGCTGCATTAGCAGTTAAGGAGATTAATGATGCAGGTGGAATTAATGGTTATATGATTGAATACAGATTTGAGGACGACGTACATGATCCTGAAAAGGCAGTTAACGCCTACAATACTTTAAAAGACTGGGGTATGCAGATCCTTATGGGTACTGTAACATCAAACCCAGGTAATGCAGTTAAGGAAGAGACCTATGCTGACAATATGTTTATGCTGACTCCATCAGGCTCTGCTCCTGAGGTAATTCAGTATGACAATGCATTCCAGGTTTGTTTTTCTGACCCTAACCAAGGTATGGCATCAGCTCAGTACATTGCAAACAAAGGTCTAGCAACTAAAGTAGCAGCTATCTATAATAGTTCTGACGTGTATTCAACTGGTATTTACGAGAAGTTTGCAGAGGAAGCTAAGAATCAAAACTTTGATATAGTATCAGCAGAAGCATTTACCGATGATAGTGACACAGATTTCATGGTACAGCTTCAGAAGGCTAAAGATAGTGGTGCAGAACTTTTATTCCTGCCTATTTACTATGAAGAGGCAACTTTGATTTTAACACAAGCAAATGCTATGGATTTTAAACCAATTTTCTTTGGTTGTGATGGATTAGATGGAATCCTTGGAGTAGATAATTTTGATTTATCTTTAGCTGAAGGTGTTATGCTTTTGACACCATTTGCAGCAGATGCTGATGATGCAAAAACACAGAAGTTTGTAGAAGACTTCAAGGCTATTAATGGTGATATACCTAATCAGTTTGGTGCAGATGCTTATGATGCTATCTATATTATCAAGGCTGCTATCGAAAAGAGTGGAGTCACTCCTGATATGAGCATTTCAGATATTACTGATGGAATGAAAGAAGCTATGACACAGATAACAGTTGATGGTTTGACTGGCGCTGGAATGACTTGGGAAGCAACAGGTGAAGTTAACAAAGCTCCTATGGCAGTAGTTATTGAGGATGGACAGTACGTATCAGCTGAATAATATAAATTAGTAAATAAATAATATTAATATAATATAAGAAACATACAGATAGGATGTAAATCTTGCTGTATGTTTCTTATGTTAATAAAACGAATAACCAATATATGTTAGCTTTAGTGTATTAGGTAAAGAAAGTTTAACATTATTTGTTGTTTGAAATATAATTTAATATTAATTTTCTGATATTTTGAATTTGATTTAGTAATAGTTGTAACATAATAATTGCTGTGTTACAATAATGTAACTAATAATAATGAAGAACGCATGCTTTAGACATGCTGACGGGGGTAATTATGAGTTTTATTTCTTACTTGATAAATGGGATTAGCCTTGGTAGTGTATATGCTATTATAGCCCTGGGTTATACAATGGTATATGGAATAGCAAAGATGCTTAACTTTGCCCATGGTGATGTGATCATGGTAGGTGGTTATATTATATTTACTTTTATGAGCACCTTGGGACTAAGTCCTATTTTATCGGTATTAATTGGGATAATATTGTGTACTCTATTGGGACTAACAATCGAGCACATTGCATATAAACCGCTGAGAAAAGCTCCTTCTTTAGCAGTACTTATAACTGCCATAGGTGTGAGTTATTTTCTTCAAAACATGGCACTTCTTATAGCTGGTGCGGAGTCTAAATCATTTTCTTCAGTGATATCTGTACCTCCACTGTCTCTGGCAGAGGGGAGGCTTACAATATCCGGTGAAACCTTGGTTACTATTCCGCTTTGCATTATAATCATGGTGTCACTTACAATATTTGTTAGAAAATCAAAAACAGGCCGTGGTATGATAGCAGTATCAGAGGATAAGGATGCGGCAGTCCTTATGGGTATTAACGTGAATAAGACCATTGCCATAACCTTTGCTATTGGATCTGCCCTGGCCGCAATAGCCAGTGCTTTGATGTTTTCCACTTATTCTAACCTTTCATCTACTTCAGGGGCAATGCCAGGAATAAAGGCCTTTGTTGCAGCAGTTTTTGGAGGAATTGGCTCAGTACCAGGAGCAATGATAGGTGGCATTTTACTGGGTATTATTGAGATAATAAGCCGTGCGTATATATCTACCCAACTAGGAGATGCAATAGTGTTTCTAGTTCTAATTATAGTACTTCTTGTAAAGCCAACCGGCATTCTTGGCAAGAAGATCCAAGAGAAAGTGTAGGTGGGTGTAATGAAAACAAAAATACTTAATGTTAATAAATCCATGGGGTCCAATCTTATTACTATAGGTATGATTGTGGTTGCATATACCGTTTGTCAAACCTTAATTGCTACAGGTAGTATGACCAATCTATTGAAAAACCTCTTAGTAGCAATGTGCTATTACTCTATAATGGCTATATCTTTAAATCTGACCGTAGGAATATTGGGACAGTTAAGCCT
Source organism: Clostridiales bacterium (assembly GCA_012518935.1). Classification (GTDB taxonomy): domain Bacteria; phylum Bacillota; class Clostridia; order Lachnospirales; family Lachnospiraceae; genus Mobilitalea. The sequence goes on along the minus strand of JAAYRE010000130.1, from coordinate 11,033 downwards.
AGGTCATGCGGGCTTTGTATGTATTGGTGCATTTGTAGGTGCGTTTTTTTCTAAAGTGACAATTTCTACAATTGAGAATACTTTTATTAGATTTTCTCTTGCCATTTTGATTGGAGCATTATCAGCTGGATTGTTTGGAGTTATTATTGGAGTAGTTGTACTTAGACTAAAAGGAGACTATCTGGCTATTGTAACTCTGGCCTTTGGTGAAATTGTCAAAAATGTTATTAATGTATTATATATTGGAATTGATAGTAAGGGTGTACATTTCTCTATGAGTGACACAGCTTCTCTTAATCTTGAAGAAGGTGGTACTGTTATCGTAAAAGGAGCTCAAGGAATATCAGGTACACCAAGAAATTCAACATTTACGATTGGCGTAATATTACTTATATTAACATACCTGATTATTGTTAACTTTATTAATTCTCGTTCCGGAAGAGCTGTTATGGCCATAAGAGATAACAAGATAGCAGCGGAATCCGTTGGAATTAATATTACAAAATATAAAATATTGGCATTTTCTTTATCTGCAGCATTAGCTGGTGTGGCTGGTGTCTTATATTCTCATAATATAGCTACAGTTCAATCAACTAAGTTTGGATATAATATGTCGATAATGATTTTAGTATATGTAGTTCTTGGAGGAATGGGTAATCTTCGTGGTTCAATTATTGCTGCTGTTTTGCTTACATTCCTGCCTGAGTATTTAAGATTTATGCGTGATTACAGAATGCTTATATACTCTATAGTATTAATTGCTATGATGTTATTTAACTGGGCACCTGCATGTATCAATTGGCGTAAAAATCATTCCTTAAAAAGCTATATAAATGCTGTGGTCAGAATGTTTAAGAAGAATAAGAAGGAGGCGTAACCCATGGATATGTTATCTGTAAAAAACTTATGCATCTCCTTTGGAGGTTTACACGCTGTTGATTCCTTCAATATTACTATCAAAAAAGGAGAATTGTATGGTCTAATTGGACCAAATGGTGCGGGTAAGACCACTGTGTTTAACTTACTTACTGGAGTCTACAAACCTGATATGGGCCAGATTATTTTAGATGGTCAGAATATAACAGGAAAAAGCACCATTGAGATTAATAAAGCTGGAATGGCAAGAACTTTTCAGAATATTAGATTGTTTGATAATCTATCAGTTCTTGATAATGTTAAGGTAGGGCTTCATAATGATAATAGATATTCTACAGCTTCGGGCATCTTGCGTCTTCCGTCTTATTTTAGAACTGAGAAGTCCATGAATGAAGAAGCATATAAAATATTAGAAGTATTCGGTCTTGAGGATGAGGCAAAACATCATGCTACCAATCTTCCATATGGAAAACAAAGAAAACTAGAGATTGCTAGAGCACTGGCAACTAATCCCAAGATGCTTTTGTTGGATGAACCGGCTGCAGGAATGAATCCATCTGAGACTGATGAATTAATGGAGACTATTACTAGGTTAAGGAAGTTGTATGATATAACAATCTTACTTATTGAACATGATATGAAATTAGTAGCAGGCATCTGTGAGAAGATATTTGTTTTGAACTTTGGTATGGAACTGGCCAACGGTGTTCCTCAGGATGTTCTAAATGACCCGGAAGTAATAAAGGCATATTTGGGAGAATAGGCACACACTTAAGTAATAAATGAGTTGCTAGAGGAATAAAAGGAGAATAATAATGCTAGAAGTTAAAGATTTACAAGTCTATTATGGAGTCATTCAAGCAATTAAAAATGTTTCCTTTAATGTTGAAGAAGGCGAGATTATTGCTCTTATCGGGGCTAATGGAGCAGGAAAGACCACTATTTTACAGACAATTTCAGGCCTTATCCCAGCAAAAAACGGGGAGGTTATCTATGAGGGAGTTAACCTACAAAAGATTCCTTCCCATAAAATTGTAGCTATGGGACTGGCCCATGTACCAGAAGGAAGAAGAGTCTTTTCACAACTTTCAGTCTATGAGAATCTATTGATGGGAGCATATACAAGAAATGACAAGAATGAGGTGGAAGATTCCTTACACCATGTTTTTAAGAGTTTTCCAAGGTTAGAAGAAAGAAAGAAACAGATGGCAGGAACCTTAAGTGGTGGTGAGCAGCAGATGCTAGCCATGGGTAGAGCTTTAATGTCAAAGCCCAAAATAGTATTACTGGATGAACCCTCTATGGGCTTGTCTCCAATACTTGTAGAAGAGGTTTTTGATATTATTCAAAGTATTAATAAGGCTGGTACTACAGTCCTTTTGGTAGAACAAAATGCCAAAAAAGCCTTGTCTATAGCTGATCGTGCATATGTTTTAGAGACTGGGAATATTGTATTAGAAGGTGATGCTAAGGAGCTGATGAATAACGAGTCGGTGAAAAAAGCATACCTGGGTGAATAAGTTGACTTCATAACTTTTGGGAAGGTGAAAATATGAAGAAATATGTGATTACAATTGCTAGAGGATATGGAAGTGGCGGAAGGACAATAGGGAAAATGCTGGCGGAGGAACTGGGTATACATTATTATGATAGAGAACTTCTACGGCTTGCCTCCGATGACAGCGGCATAAATGAGGAACTTTTTGCAAGGGCAGATGAAAAGATTAAAAAAAGTCTTCTCTTTAAAATTGCCAGAAAGTCATATAATGGAGAGCTAATTCCTCCAGATAGTGATGACTTTGTATCCAATGACAATCTTTTTAACTACCAGGCTAAGATAATAAAAGAATTGGCTGAAGAGGAAGCTTGCGTAATAGTAGGTCGAGCTGCTGATTATATCTTAAAGGACTATGATAATGTTGTAAAAGTATTCGTCCATGCCCCTTTAGAAGATTGTATTAAAACCTTGAAGGAAATGTCAGGAGAGTCTGAAAAAGAAATTGAAAAAAAGATTGCCTCCATTGATAAGCATAGGGCAGAGTATTATGAGTATTACACCGGCAGAAGCTGGGATGATGCCAAGAATTATGATCTATGTTTAAACAGTAGTAGGCTGGGATTTGATAAATGTGTAGAGATTGTAAAAGCTTATTTGGATATTAGGTTTAGATAATGATAAATTGTACTTATAATTTAGGATAATCTATAGGCTGTCACAAGTTATATGTGACAGCCCAACTTATATTATATTTTATTCTTGATTAATAAGTCCAAACTTCATATAATAATTGTTAAAGTTATGTCAATATTTATAGAAAGAGGGGAAATTATGATTTCAGATAAAATGAAGGATTTCGTTCAATCAAGTTCAGCAATTCGTGCCATGTTTGAAGAGGGTAAACGTCTAGCAGGTATTTATGGTGCTGAGAATGTTTATGATTTTTCTTTGGGTAATCCCAGTGTGGAACCACCAATTCAGATAAAAGATGCACTTATAGAAGTGCTGAATGAGGAAAATCCGAATTTTGTTCATGGATACATGAATAATTCCGGTTATGAAGATGTTAGGGAGAAGATTGCTTTATCCCTAAATCATAGATTTGAAACAAACTTTTCTAGTAAAAATATTATTATGACTGTTGGTGCAGCGGGAGGTTTGAATGTTATATTCAAATCATTACTTAACCCTGGGGATGAGGTCATAACCTTTGCTCCCTTCTTTGGTGAATATCGTAATTATGTAGGTAATTATGATGCCACCTTAGTGACAGTGCCTCCCAATACCAAGGATTTTCAACCAGACCTTGATGAATTTGAAAAAAGGATTACAGAAAAGACAAAGGCTCTTATTGTTAATTCCCCCAATAATCCTACTGGGGTAGTCTATTCAGAAGAAATCATCAAAAGGTTAGCAGAGATATTAGAAAAGAAACAGAAGGAATACTCCAGCTCAATATATTTAATTTCAGATGAACCATATAGAGAGTTGGTGTATGATAATGTAGAGGTTCCTTATCTGACAAAATACTATAAGAATACAATTGTTGGGTATTCATTTAGTAAGTCCTTATCCCTTCCAGGAGAAAGAATCGGATATCTGGTGATTCCTGATGAAGTGGAGGATAGTGAGGATATAGTGTCAGCAGCTAATGTTGCAAACCGTATTCTTGGATTTGTCAATGCTCCATCTTTGATGCAAAGGGCGGTATCAAGGTGTCTAGATGCCAGTGTAAATATAGATGTTTATAATCAAAATAGGGAGCTTTTGTATAATAGTCTTATATCCTATGGTTATGAATGTGTAAAACCTCAAGGAGCATTCTACCTATTTGTTAAAGCCTTAGAAGAAGATGACAAGAAGTTCTCTGAAGCTGCAAAGAAACATAATATATTAATAGTTCCTGGCTCTTCCTTTGGTTGTCCCGGTTACGTAAGAATTGCATATTGCGTAGATTATGATATGATTAGACGTTCATTACCAGGATTTAAAAAACTGGCTGAAGAATATGGGAAATAGGTTAGGTGCTTGCACATATTATAGAGATTCGTAAAGGAATGGAGAAAGATTAATTATGAATGCCTGGGAAAAAAATATTCGAAATGTTAAGCCTTATGTTCCCGGAGAGCAACCAGCAGACAAATCTGTCATTAAGTTAAATACTAATGAAAACCCATATCCACCTGCTCCCGGAGTTAGCAGGGTATTAAATAATATGGATACGGATAGTCTTAGACTTTATCCTGATCCTACCATAGGTCTTCTAGTAGATGAGATTGCTAACTTTTATAATGTTAAAAGTGATGAGGTGTTTGTTGGAGTTGGTTCTGATGATGTACTGGCTATAGCATTTCTGACATTTTTTAATTCAGATAAAAAGGTACTATTTCCTGATATTACTTATTCCTTCTACCCGGTTTGGTGCGACCTTTATCGTATTCCTTATGAAACCCAAGCCTTAGATGAAGATTTTAAGATTGTGAAGGAAGATTATTATAAGGACAATGGTGGTATTGTTATTGCCAACCCCAATGCTCCCACTTCTATATATGAAGAGATTGAAGTGATAGAAGATATAGTAAAGCATAATCCTGATTCAGTGGTAATTATTGATGAAGCCTATATAGACTTTGCAGGGGAATCTGCACTATCATTAACTTCAAAATACGACAATCTCTTAGTTGTTCAGACTTTTTCAAAGTCTAGGTCCATGGCGGGAATGCGTATTGGATATGCAATGGGAAACCCCAAGTTAATAAAGGCCCTAAATGATGTAAAGTATTCCTTTAATTCTTATACTATGAATCAGACGGCGATTTTAGCAGGGGTAGAAGCAGTTAAGGATAAGGATTATTTTGAAATGGTAATTCAAAAGATACTTAACACCCGTAAGAAAGCTGAAAGTTCATTTCGTAAATTGGGATTTTCATTTCCAAAATCCGGTACTAACTTTTTCTTTGTTAGCCATGAGTATATTCCGGCCAAGGATCTGTATGGACTACTCAAAGAAAATGACATATATGTACGATACTTTGATTTGCCTAGGATTAATAACTATCTGAGAATTACTATAGGTTCGGATGAACAAATGAAGGTACTTTTTGATTTTATTGAAAAATATATAAGTAAAATACAGTTTTAGTATAGAAATATATGGAAGTTCATAAATGATACAAAAGCCCCCTGTTAATAAAAATGACTTTGTATTAATATGTTTTATATTATGAAGTTCCAAAGGGGAAGAGATAAAATGAGGATATTAATAGCAGAGGATGATTTTATAACTAGAATATACATGTCAAGGTTTTTGTCTAAATATGGTGAGTGCGATATTGCAGTTGATGGTAAAGAAGCTGTAGAAGCTTTCTCTATGGCATTGGATGAGGGTATGGGTTATGATTTAGTTTGCTTGGATATTATAATGCCTAATAAGGATGGTTATCAGGCCTTAGAACAAATCAGGGAAATAGAGATAGCAAATGAAGTACCTGTTGAAGAGAGAGCGAATATTGTTATGAGCAGTGCTTTAGCTGAAAAACGTAATGTTACCAAAGCCTTTAATATGGGTTGTACAGCTTATGCAGGAAAGCCTATTGATCCTCAAAAGTTCGAGAAACTTCTTAAAAAGCTGGACCTTATTAGGTAAGAGATATTATAGACCTTAACAATGGATTTTATGGTTTTAGGAGTTATTAGATGAATTATCAACTTGAGTTAGATAAAATTATAAACAGTATTATTAATGCTTCACTGGAGACACCCCCAAGGCTTTTGATACATAGCTGTTGTGCTCCCTGTAGTAGTTATGTTCTTGAGTATTTGTCTAATTATTTTGCTATAACTATATTTTATTATAATCCTAATATATTCCCTGAAGATGAATATGTTAGGAGGGCAAAGGAGCAGGAACAATTAATTAAGTCCATGACTTTAAAGCATCCAGTAACATATATTCAAGGGGATTATGAACCTAAGAAGTATTATGAGCTTGTTAAAGGACATGAAGATGATGAAGAGGGCGGTAACAGATGCTTCTTATGCTATAGTATGAGGTTAGAGGAAGCAGCAAAACTAGCAAAAGAGGGTGGATTTGACTACTTTACTACAACTCTTACAATAAGTCCCCATAAAAATGCCAATAAGCTAAATGAAATTGGCAAGGAGTTGGGAAATATATACAAGACCTCATTTTTGCCCTCTGATTTTAAGAAAAGAAATGGTTATAAACGCTCAATTGAATTATCTAAGGAATATGGATTATATCGTCAGGACTATTGTGGATGTGTATTTTCAAAGAATGCCAGAGAGCAAAATAGAAAATAAACAATAGATAATAAATATACAAAAAACACTCCAGCTAGGGGTGTTTTTTATTGAATAGAATCTGGTCCTATTAGGTAAAAAATTCACTTCTTAAACTTGATTTTATTAATATTATATATTGACAAAAATATAACAGGGCTATATAATAGTAAATGAGAATTATTCTCAATAAGAGAATATAATATACTATATTTTATAGTGACAGGAGGAAATCCACAATGACATTGGCAAGTGCTGACATTGGAGATACTTATATTGTCCAGTCTATGGATCTTGATGTGGTTACTGGCAGGAGGCTGGGAGCCTTAGGAATTACTAAAGGCACCAATATAAGAGTGATTAATCGAAACGGTGGTGGAGCCGTAATATTTATGGTCAGGGGTACTAGACTGGCAGTAGGTAAAAAAATATCTGAATCAATCGGAATTAGGAGAGCAGAATCATGAAAAAAGAGCTAGTAGTCGGTTTCGTAGGTAACCCCAATAGTGGTAAAACCACATTATTTAATGCATTTACCGGTGCTAATCTCAAGGTAGCTAACTGGCCTGGAGTAACTGTTGAAAAGATTGAAGGAGCATTCAAATACCATAATGAGAAATTCAAATTAGTAGATCTTCCCGGTATATATAGTTTGACCTCTTATTCTATTGAGGAAAAGCTGACCCGAGAATTCATTATGGAATCCAATGTGGATGTTATAGTAAATGTAGTTGATGCATCTAGTTTAGAAAGAAATCTATATCTTACCTTGCAACTTATTGAACTGGGCAAACCTGTAATCTTAGCCCTTAATATGATGGATATTATAGAAGAAAGAGGTATGGAGATTGATTTACATAGATTGCCCGAGATGTTGGGAGTCCCTGTAATTCCTGTATCTGCAAGAAAAAAGACTGGACTTGATATCTTGATGCATGCTGTAGCTCATCATAAGGATAAGCATAGTGATTTGAATTTTGAGCATCACCATGTTAGACATAGACATAGGTACAGACGCCGCCATGGACATCATAATAAATATACTCTTGTATATTGTGATGAGATAGAAGATAAGATTGATGAAATCAGTGACATATTGGAGACAAAGTATGGGAATATAGAAAATGTCCGTTGGTATGCTATAAAGCTATTAGAGAATGACGAGGCGGTTATGAAAAGATACCCCCTTCCTATGAGCACCACTTCATATAGTTATGAAGAAGATATAATTAATCAAAAATATGATTTTATAGAGGAAGTGGTGGAAGAATCCTTAGTTAATCGTAGTGCCAAATCAGCTTCTACTGACAAGGTTGATAGGATTTTGACTAATAGGTATTTGGGTCTTCCTATATTTCTGCTAGTTATGGCCTTTGTGTTTTTTCTGACTTTTACAGTTGGAGATATGATAAAGGGAGTATTTGAGGGAGGATTAGAACTCTTTTCCGCCAGTGTCTCTAATTATCTAAGGAGTATGGATGTGGGAGAAGTGCTTACCTCCTTAATTGTAGACGGAATCATTGCAGGAGTCGGAGGAATATTAACATTTTTACCAAATATATTTATACTATTCTTGGCCTTGGCATTTTTAGAAGATAGTGGTTATATGGCCAGAGTAGCATATGTTATGGATGGTATTATGGGTAAGGTTGGACTTTCAGGTAGAGCATTTATTCCCATGCTACTTGGCTTTGGATGTACAGTTCCTGCCATTATGGCATCTCGTTCCTTAGAGAATGAGAGAGATAGAAAAAAGACTATTTTAATTACTCCTTTTATGTCCTGTAGTGCAAAGCTTCCAATCTATGTTTTATTTACTCAAATGTTTTTTGAAGATAATGCTATGATAGTGGCATATTCCATGTATCTTATCGGTATAGTTACTGCAATTGTGGTGGCTTATGTTATGCATAAGAATACAGAGGAAAAAGAGTTAAACAGCCTATTGATAGAGCTTCCGGAATATAAATCACCTAATCCAAGAACCATTGCAATCTATGTATGGGAAAAGGTAAAGGAGTATCTAACAAAGGCCGGGACTACCATATTTGCTGCTTCAGTTGTAATATGGTTTATACTAAACTTTGGTAGTCAAGGAATGGTGTCAGATATGTCCCAAAGTTTTGGGGCAATGTTAGGAAGGGTTGTTGCTCCCTTGCTTAGTCCAGCAGGCCTTGGTATGTGGCAGGTAGTTGTGGCACTTATATCAGGTATTGCTGCAAAAGAGGTTGTTGTATCTAGTTTTGGTATTTTATTTGGTATCGGCAATATTAATTCTCCTGAGGGAATGGCTGGCCTTTCCAATATACTTGCAGGACTTGGTTTTGGACCTTTGAATGCCTATGCATTTATGGTGTTTTGTCTCTTATATATACCCTGTGTTGCTACTATTGGTGTTATTCATAGAGAAACTAGATCTTTGAAGTGGACTGTTTTTGTAGTATTGTTTCAGCTACTAGTGGCAATGCTCATGGCTACCTTGGTGTATCAGATAGGGAGTTTGTTTGTATAATATTTAATCCTTAAGAAAGGAAGGTTTATTATGGAATATGTAATATTGGCTTTAATTCTTGCCTATACGGGTTTTATAATATATAAGAAGATAATGAATATTCAGGCAGGTAAATCTTGTTGCTCAGGATGTTCAGGATGCCCGGCAAAAGATAAATGTGGAAAATAAAAGATCTCCATAGAGATTTGGAGTTTTGTCTTTATAAAAAAGCACAAAACTCCTATTTTTAATTTTTCTTTATTATAGAAATTATACAAATTTATAAATTAAAAAAGGAAATAGTAAGTCTTTGTAGAATATTAGTATTATAGGTTCAATTTATATATCTACTAACTCGAAGTGCAGGTTTTGTTGTAGTAAGGAGGGCCAAATGGATAAGAACTTAAGTTTCAGACAAAAGTTAGAAAGAAGAGAACATGAGATATTAAGTCCATATGCAGCTTACTCAGATGAATCCCAGGGTAGGGACGTGGAGGAGAAACCCTGTGATATTCGTCCCGTTTATCAGAGGGATAGGGATAGGATACTGCATTCCAAATCATTTAGAAGACTAAAGCACAAAACACAGGTATTTCTTGCACCAGAGGGAGATCATTATAGAACCAGACTAACCCATACACTGGAAGTATCTCAGATATCAAGAACAATTGCTAAGGCCTTAAGGTTAAATGAGGATCTTACAGAAGCAATTGCTCTAGGACATGATTTGGGTCATACCCCTTTTGGCCATGCAGGAGAAAGGGCTCTTAATAGAATCTGCCAGGATTATGGTGGATTCAAGCATTATTTGCAGAGCATCCGTGTGGTTGAGTTATTGGAGAATCATGGAATGGGGCTTAATTTGACCAAAGAAGTCAGAGATGGGATTCGCAATCATCAAATGTCAACAACACCGACAACCTTAGAGGGCAGGGTTGTTAGACTGTGTGATAAAATAGCCTATATCCACCATGATACAGATGATGCTATCCGTGCCGGGATTATTAGGGAGGAAGATATACCTAGGAAATACAAAGAGATTCTTGGGGATAGTATTGTGGAAAGATTAAATACCTTAATACATGATATAATAACTAATAGTGAAGGTAAAAATGATATTATTATGTCCCCTGATATAGAAAAAGCTATGCTAAAACTTCGGGAATTTATGTTTGAAAGAGTATATACCAATAAGAAAGCAAAAAGCCAGGAGGAACAGGCAGAGCGTCTTTTGGAACATCTATTTTATTACTACCAAAAAAATTTAGATCAGTTGCCTGAAGAGTATCAGATTCAGATGAACAAATTAAATGAACCCCCTTATCAGGTAGTATGTGATTATATAGCAGGAATGACTGATCGATATGCGGTCACTAAGTTTGAGGAACTCATGATCCCATCAGCCTGGAGTGTTTATTGATGTGGATTAGATGGGAGTGTGAAAAATGTATTACCCTGATGAAATAGTTGAAGAGGTAAGAATCAGAAGTGATATTGTAAGTATAATTGGCTCCTACATAAAGTTGAAAAGGACAGGCAGTAACTATATGGGTTTATGCCCCTTTCATAATGAAAAAACACCATCCTTTAGCGTTAGCCAGTCTAAACAGATGTATCATTGCTTTGGTTGTGGTGTTGGAGGTAATGTCTATACCTTTGTTATGGAATACGAAAGCTACTCCTTTGTGGAAGCATTAAAATATCTTGCAGAAAAAGCAGGGATTGATTTGCCTGAAAAGGAGTATTCTGAAGGTGAAAGAAGGCGTGCTGACCTAAAAAATAGACTACTGGAAGTTAACAAAGAAGCAGCCAAGTATTATTATTTTCAATTGAAATCAGAAAGAGGACAAGCCTCTAGACAGTATT
>JAAYRE010000129.1 GCA_012518935.1 Clostridiales bacterium | reverse complement strand
TTCCTACTGCATCTGCCATCAGAGCACCTTTAATCCTAGGTAACTTACCTTCCTTATCTAACATATCAGATTTGGAAGCAACACCAATTAAGGTTCCAAGTGTATCAAATACATCTACAAATAAGAAAGCAAATACAACAACTAAAAAGTCAAGGGAGAACATTTCTGAAAAATCCATCTTAAATGCAACATCACCTAGTGCAGATAACTGCAAGCCTCCAGAAAAATCAGGAAGTAAGGAATTAAAACCTGCAGCTGGATCAACAACATAAAGCCCCGTTAACTGGCATATAATTCCGAGTATCCAAGTTACAAGGATGCCAAGTAATATACCACCTTTTACTTTTTTAATTAGCAGAATCGCTGTAATAATAACACCTAGAATAGCAAGAATAACACTAACATTTTGTGTTAGAGTAACACCTTCTGCATTAAATGAATGGAATTGAACCAATGTAGCAACATTATCCGTTACTATTCCACTATTCTGTAAGCCAAGAAATGCGATAAACAAACCTATACCACCACTAACAGCAAGCTTTAGGGACATAGGTATGGAATTAAATATTGCTTCTCGAACATTTGTTAAAGAAAGCAAAATAAAGATTATACCTTCTACAAATACTGCCGCTAATGCCACCTGCCATGAATAACCCATATTTAGTACCACAGTATAGGCAAAATATGCATTTAACCCCATTCCAGGAGCCAGTGCAAATGGATAGTTTGCACAAAATGCCATTAATAAAGTAGCAATGAATGAAGCTATTGCTGTTGCTAAGAACACACCATTGGGGTTCATTCTAGTTGCTTCATCAAGTCCAAGGATATCATTAAAAGCTGTCATTGTATTTGGATTAACCGCAAGAATATACGCCATGGTCATAAATGTTGTAATTCCAGCCAATACTTCTGTCTTTACATTTGTCTTGTTTTCTTTTAGCTTGAAAAATTTTTCTAACATATGTGCCTCCCACGAAACTTATAAATTTCAGTATTTACTACAAAATTATTGTAGCAAACAAGACTTAATTATACAAGTTTCGAACTTATTAATTATTCTTATCTTATTTATTAAGAATCGCTTTCTTCCTCCTTAGCATTCTCTTCAATAACTCTTTGTTGTACATCTGATGGAGCTTGCTCATACCTTGAAAACTCATATGAATATTCCCCAATTCCACCGGTCATGGAGCGAAGATCTGTAGAATATCCATACAATTCTGATAAGGGTATATCTGCAATTATCTCCTGCTTGCCTTGGACAGGATTCATTCCTAATACACGGCCACGCTTCTTATTAAGGTCACCCATTATATCACCTGTAAATTTATCAGGAACAAGAACCTTTAGTGATACTATTGGCTCTAATAGAACAGGAGACGCTTCCATAAAGCCTTGCTTAAATGCTAAAATTGTTGCCAGCTTAAATGCCATTTCAGAGGAATCAACAGGATGATATGAACCATCTACTAAGGTTGCTTTAATTCCCACTACAGGATAACCAGCCATAGGGCCTTTTAGTACACATTCTGCAATACCTTTTTCTACAGCAGGGAAATAGTTTTTAGGTACAGAGCCACCAAATATCTTTTCTTCAAATACAAAATCTTTTTCAAGGTCACCTGAAGGCTCGAACTCAATTAAAACATCACCATACTGTCCATGTCCACCGGACTGCTTTTTATGTTTACCACGTACACTAACCTTCTTACGGATTGTCTCACGATAGGGTACTCTTGGCTTCATTATTTCAATTTCAACTTTATATCTAGATAATAGCTTACTAAGAGCAACATCAATCTGCTGATCGCCTATGGCATACAGTAGGGTCTGTCTATTTTCTTTATCATTAACAACCTTTAGGGTTAAATCTTCATCCATCAATTTACTTAATGCTTGAGAAACCTTGTCATCATCACCCTTATTCTTGGTCTTATAACGCATATAAGTATATGGAGTTGATACTTCAATAGGATCATATTTTACAGGATTTGCCTTGGTGGCCAAGGTATCACCGGTAACAGTCTCGGATAATCTACCAAGTGCACCAATATCACCAGCATGTAATTCACTTACTTCCATTTGGTCTTTTCCACGAAGAACATAGATCTTATTAATCTTTTCATCCGTATCCTTATTGACATTATACAAAGAAACATCAGATGTTAATACACCAGAGCATACCTTGAATAAGGAAAACTTACCGATGAAGGGATCTGCTATGGTTTTAAATACCCTTGCAGAAAATGGCTTCTTAGGATCATAATCTGCTTCAAATATTTCATCTGTATTAGTATTCTTTCCAGAAATCTTAGTTTTAGTAGGGTCAGGAAAATATTTATCAATTGCCTGCATCAGCATTGTAGTACCTTGGGCATTAATACCTGAACCTATAAGAACCGGAACAATAGAGCCATCTATTACATTAGTTCGAAGTGCTTGAGAAATTTCTTGCTGGGTAAATTCCTCACCATCAAAATATTTTTCCATTAACTCTTCACTGGTTTCTGCCACAGCTTCCAATAAAACTTCCCTAAACTTCGAAAGATTTTCCTTATTGTAATCAGGAATTTCACATTCCTCATAATTGCTTCCATTAGTAAATTTTCTACCTGCCATCTTTACGATATTTACAAATCCAACGAATTTTTCGTTCTCTCTTATTGGCATATGGAAAGGGGCAATCCTTTTTCCAAATTCTTCAGTTAATTGATCTACTACTTCACGATAGCTGGCATTGTCGAGGTCCATATCAGTTACAAAGAAAATTCTTGGTAAATTGTGTTTTTCACAGAATTCCCATGCTTTAATTACACCAACTTCTAAACCAGATTTTGCTGAAACAACAATAACAGCAGCATCAGCTACTGCCATAGCTTCCTCTACTTCTCCAACGAAGTCAAAATAACCTGGTGTATCCAAAAAGTTAATTTTTATGCCATCATATTCAATGGGAACAACAGTAGTAGAGATTGAGAATAATCTTTTCTGTTCTTCTTTGTCATAATCACTGATTGTATTCCCCTCTTCTACTTTTCCTTGACGATTAATAATTCCTGTTGAGTACGCCATGGCTTCGACCAAAGTGGTCTTGCCACAGCTACCGTGGCCTAACAATACTACATTGCGGATCTTTTCAGAAGTGTAAACTTTCATACCATATACCTCCATACATTATTTAGTAAGTATCAGAGTAATAGACATGTCCCTTGTTATTACCCAAATTTACCTCTTTGTCTATTTTACTAAATAAAGTCCTTAATTACAATAGTTTTGTGGAATAATTCACGAAAACATTCTTTTACACGTTAAACCGTTACACTTTAACCCTTCACAGTATTGACAGTAGGATTGTTTAAGAGTATAATTCCCCTAAAGCTAAAATCGAAAGATCATATTTTTGACTTGAGTAGATTGATTATGTTTTTCAACAAATGTATATATAATAAGGTTAAATATTAGTTAAAAAGGAGCTTGCACTATGATTATTGTAATGAAGCCAAATGCAAAGGTGGAATCTATTCAAAGAATAAAAGGTATTATAGAAGAAAATGGTTTGAATGCCCATATATCTGACGGACAAGAAGTTACCATTATAGGTGTAGTCGGTGATAAGGCGAAACTAATTGATCAGAACCTAGAAATCTATGATGATGTGGATAAGGTTGTTCCTGTTACTGAAAGCTATAAGCTTGCTAATAAAAAATTTCATCCTGAGCCTTCTAAGGTAAAGGTTGGAGATATTACGATTGGTGCAGACACTCTAGTGATTATGTCGGGACCCTGTGCTGTAGAAAGTAAAGAGCAACTTCTTGATACCGCCCATGCCATTAAAAAAGCAGGTGCCCATATCCTTCGTGGAGGTGCCTACAAACCAAGAACCTCACCCTATGCCTTTCAAGGGCTGGAAGAGGAAGGTCTTGCCTATATGAAGGAAGCCAGAGAAGAAACGGGACTTCCTGTGGTTTGTGAAGTAACTAGCCTTGATGCCATAGAAGTTGCAGTTAAATATGTTGACATGCTGCAAATTGGTGCTAGGAATATGCAGAACTTTTATCTATTAAAAGAAGTTGGTAAGACAGGTCTACCTGTTCTCCTAAAACGGGGGCTATCCGCTACCATCGATGAGTGGCTTAATGCATCTGAATATATTATTGCTGAGGGTAATCCCAATGTAGTACTATGCGAAAGAGGTATCCGTACATTTGAAACAGCTACTAGAAACACCCTAGACATCAGTGCTGTTCCTGTAATAAAGTCAAAAAGTCACCTTCCTATTATTATTGACCCCAGCCATGCTACTGGAGTTAGGGATTATGTTAAGTCTCTTTCACTAGCAGCTGTTGCTGTAGGAGCAGATGGCCTTATGATAGAAACCCATCCAGACCCTTCAAGGGCTTGGAGTGACGGACCTCAGTCTTTGACCTTTAACCAGTTTGAAGATTTAACCAAGGATCTTGCCCCCCTTGCTAACTTAATGGGTAAGAAACTATAGATTACAATTAAGTATATGCAGGGCTTTATATTGGAATGGAGGATTTAAATTGAAAGATACAGACACTGGCTTTACCATAAAGAATATTGGATTTATTGGATTTGGATTGATTGGTGGTTCCATTGCCAGGGCTATTAAAAATACACATCCTGATATATTTATATATGCCTACGATTACCACGAAGCCTCCTCAAATAATGACTACCAAGATGCCATGGCCGATGGAGTCTTGGATTATGTAACAAAAGATTTAGCTGTCGGTTTTTCCAAATGCGACATTATTTTTTTATGTGCACCTGTGAAGGCTAATATTTCTTATCTAGAAAAGCTAAAACCCATAATAAAACCTACCTGTATTATTACAGATGTAGGAAGTGTTAAAAGTAACATACATGAAGCAGTGAAAAATCTCAGTATGGAGGAATTATTTATAGGTGGACATCCCATGACAGGGTCTGAAAAGACAGGATACCATTATTCCTATGCCTTGCTACTAGAGAATGCGTATTATATACTTACCCCCACAGATAAGACTTCACTTTCAAGCATTAACCTACTTGGTGACTTAGTGAAAGATATTGGTTCAATTCCTATTATTCTAGATCCAAAAGAACATGATGAAATAACTGCAGCCATCAGCCACCTTCCCCATATCATTGCTGCACAGCTAGTAAACCTAGTAAGAGATTCCGATGATGTATCCCAGAGGATGAAACAGTTGGCCGCCGGTGGCTTTAAAGATATTACACGGATTGCCTCCTCCTCTCCCACAATGTGGCAGAACATTTGCATAACCAATTCCAAGATAATAAAAAAGATCTTGGACAAATATATAAAATATTTGCAGGACACATCTGATGCCTTGTCTAATATGAATGATAACTATTTATACAATATATTTGATACAGCTGGTGAGTATAGGAATAGCATTCCAAGCAAGTCTGTAGGGCTTATTAATAGGATCTTTGAGATATATGTTGATATTATGGATGAAGCCGGTGCCATTGCCACTATAGCCACACTACTTGCCGGCAATCAGATAAGTATAAAGAATATTGGAATTATTCATAATAGAGAATTTGAAGAAGGTGTATTGCGGATAGAATTCTATGACGAAGAATCAGTACAAGGTGCTAATACTTTGCTCTCTAAGCACAACTATCGTATATATGAAAGATAATTACAACTTTATATGATGTAACAATTAAGAAGATAAAAAAGGAGCCAGATATGATTATTAATAAAAGCCATCCCTTAAAAGGAAGTATTACTATTCCTGGTGATAAATCTATATCACACCGGGCTATTATGCTTGGTGCTCTTGCCAAAGGCAGAACAGAGGTAAATAATTTTCTTATGGGTGATGATTGTCTTTCCACAATCTCATGCTTTAAGAAGCTGGGCATATCAATTGATGTGGATATAGTAAAACAAAAAGTTATCATCCAGGGAGAAGGTTTGGATGGTCTAAAATGTCCCGATTCAATTCTTGATGTTGGTAATAGCGGTACCACTATTCGTCTACTATCTGGTATCTTATGTGGGCAATCATTTCCATCAACCATAACTGGTGACTCCTCAATTCAAAAACGTCCTATGGGTAGAATTATTGATCCATTGGTTATGATGGGGGCAGATATTAGAAGCATAGCTAATAATGATTGTGCTCCTTTACAGATTAACAGCACTTGCACATTAAAAACCAACAATACATCTATACAAAGGGACTACCAGATTGATGACACAGGTAAACTTAAAGGAATACATTATCATTCTCCTGTTGCATCGGCACAGGTAAAATCCTGTGTTTTGCTGGCAGGTCTTTATGCTGATGGAGAAACCCAGGTGACAGAGCCTGCCCTATCTAGAAATCATACTGAACTTATGCTTTCAGAATTTGGTGCTAAAATCTCAAGGTTTGAAAACACCATAAGGCTGGAGCCTAGACCTTTTCTTACTGCAAGAAATATTAACATACCTGGAGATATTTCTTCCGCTGCTTACTTTATTGTAGCCGCCCTGATAATACCTAATTCAGAGCTCTTAATAAAAAATGTAGGAATTAATCCTACACGAGACGGCATACTTAAGGTTTGCCATATGATGGGGGCAGATATTACCCTTGAAAACATTAAATATAATGGCGGTGAGCAATCAGCAGATATACTGATTCGCCACAGCAATCTAAAAGGGATAGAAATAAGTGGAAAGATTATTCCAACTCTAATAGACGAGATACCTATAATCGCCGTACTCTCCTGCTTTGCAGAAGGTAAAACTATAATCCGTGATGCAGAGGAATTAAAGGTTAAAGAATCTAATCGCATTGAAGAAATTGTAAGGAATCTATCCAATATGGGGGCTGACATTATAGCTACAGATGACGGCATGATTATAAACGGTGGTAGACCTCTTCATGGCACTGTCATAGATAGCAAAATGGATCATAGGATAGCCATGGCCTTTACAATCGCTGCCATGGCTTCCCATGGTAGTACCACTATCCTTAATCCAGAATGCGTCAACATATCATATCCATACTTCTATGATGTTGCAAAAACTGTGAGTGACAGGTACAGTTGACATATGTAAATATAAAAGAAGCAGATATATATCTGCTCCTTTTATATTTATTCAAATTGTGAATTATAGAGTTTATAATAGAAGCCTTGCTTCTCCATAAGCTCTTTATGGGTTCCTTGTTCAACTATATCACCTTCATTGACCACAAGGATATTGTCTGCCCCTTGAATGGTTGATAATCGGTGAGCTATGACAAAACATGTCTTTTGCTCCATAAGTTTTCTCATAGCTTTCTGTATCTTTATCTCTGTTCTAGTATCTACATTAGAGGTGGCTTCATCAAGAATCAACATCTTTGCATCTAGTAGCATGGCTCTTGCTATTGTTAGAAGTTGTTTCTGACCTTTTGATATATTCATACCATCCTCATTGAGGATTGTATTATAACCATCTGGAAGTCGCTTAATATATGAATGTATCCCTGCCATCTTAGCGGCTTCTACCACTTCATCCATGGTTGCATTCTCTTTGCCATATGCAATATTATCAAAAATCGTTCCGGAAAATAACCAGGTGTCCTGTAGAACCATTGCATAGGACTTACGAAGGCTCTTTCTGGTTACATCTCTACTTTCAAAGCCATCAACAGTTATAGTACCGTCCCAAACATCATAAAAACGCATTAAGAGATTTATTATGGTAGTCTTCCCTGCTCCAGTTGGTCCAACGATTGCTGTTAAGCTACCGGGTCTGGCATGTATAAATAGATTCTTAATAATAACCTTATCAGGAAGATAGCCAAATGTAACGCCTTGCATTTTTACATCACCGCGTATTTCATTTAACTCTATGGCCTTGTCCTTATCAGGAAGCTCTGGCTCTTCATCTATAAGCTTAAACACTCTCTCTGCTGCAGCTAGTGCAGATTGGAGCTCTGTTATTATATTGGCAGTTTCATTAATTGGCCCTGAAAACTTACGACTATATTGTACAAATGAAGATATATTTCCCAAGGTCATTCTTCCAAACAAAT
>JAAYRE010000128.1 GCA_012518935.1 Clostridiales bacterium | reverse complement strand
GCGTAGAGATGTGCATGCCTGGTGACAACATTGAGATGACAATCGAATTGATTCATCCTATCGCTATGGAACAAGGTTTAGGCTTTGCTATCCGTGAAGGTGGAAGAACAGTTGGTTCAGGTAAAGTTGCAGCTATTATTGAATAAGCATTATTATTAAAATTTAAAGCTTCTAGGGATTACCCTAGGAGCTTTTTTGTTATTATTACCACTTGACAATCTTGGCAAATAGTGGCATTATACATTTAATTATAGTACTTTATTATAGTACTTTATCACAGTACATATTCCAACGATAACTTACAATTACAATTAAGCATAGTGACTGGAGCAAGAAGTTAACTTTGGCCGTGGCGATTGCTGTGGCTTTTTTATCTATAGGGGGACGAGAAATGGCTGAATATAA
The DNA here is from genome assembly GCA_012518935.1 of Clostridiales bacterium. Lineage (GTDB taxonomy): Bacteria > Bacillota > Clostridia > Lachnospirales > Lachnospiraceae > Mobilitalea. The sequence goes on along the minus strand of JAAYRE010000128.1, from coordinate 32,059 downwards.
GGAACGTAAGGACAATCCATTGCATCAAACTTTTGGTATGTGGAGTAATACCTTGTATATCATTAAAAAGGTAAAAAGGTACTGCCCAGTTGTTATCCCAATAGCAATCTTGGGAATTGTATGTGGTTCTGTTTTGACATATTATTGGGGGATTTTCGGAAAATATGTGATTGACTTAGTGCAGTCAGATGAATCTCTGGCAGATAATACAGAATCTCTTTTAAGACTAATTATTATAGCTGGCCTTGTAGTAGCCGTTTTGGGCTTTTGTAATGTTTATTCAAATAATAGAATCTGGTATCGTTTTATCTACGTCAGAATGCAAGTTATTCTAGAGAGAGTAGATAGGGCCCTTATGCTCAATTATCAAATGCTAGAACGTCCAGACGTTCTTGATATCCATGAACGTGCAACTCGGGCTACAGATGGAAATAATAATGGTGTTGAAGGTATGATGAATCTTATGGTTAGATTGGGTAGGAACCTCTTTACATTTATGGTAACCTTGCTAGCCGTTTCTGTATTAGATTGGAGACTTGTAATCTGCTTGTTCGTTCTAGGGATATTACAATATTTTTACTTTCAGTGGGTCGTTAAGCTAGATAAAAAAGAAGTGTGGGACAAGTTGGCTCCTGTGTGGAGACAGGTTAACTACATGAGCAGAGTAACTCAGGATTTTGATTATGCTAAGGATATCCGCCTATTTGATATGGGAGAATTTCTTGTTGAAAAACAGAAGCAGGTATTTGCTAAAAGAGAAGAGCGTATGGACTTTCACCATGAGCTTTGGTTTAAACATGCTGTAGTAGTTAGAATACTCTATATGATTGGAAAATCTTTAATATATGCGGTCCTCTTCATAGCAGTATTATATAAAGGTATGTCTATTGGTAACTTTACCATGTTTTTTGCCTTGGCAGTCTCCTTTTCTGAAAGCCTTTTAGAATTTTTACAACGATTTGGTGATTACAAAAGAGCTTCCTTAGAGGTAGATGACTTTAGATCCTTTATAGAATTGGATTTAGAAGAGAAGGTAGAAACCATACCTATACCACATGCAGATAGTTATACCATTGAATTTCATGATGTTTCTTATCGTTATTTAAAATCTGATAAGGATGCAGTTAGTCATTTGAATATGACCTTGCATCCTGGTGAAAAGCTTGCTGTTGTTGGATTAAATGGAGCAGGGAAGACAACAATGATTAAATTGCTACTTCGATTGTATGATCCATCAGAAGGCTATATTACTCTAAATGGCATTGATATTAAAAAGTTTAATAGGGAGGATTATTATAGGTTGTTTTCTCCAGTTTTTCAGGACTTAGAAGTCTTCGCTTTCCCTATTGCTGAGAATGTATCCATGAAGACTCCTGAGAAAACCCACAAGGATAAGGTTGAGGAAGCTATTAGGGAAGCTGGCCTCTTTGACAAGATTCTTACCCTCCCTAAGGGGATAGAATCGGAGCTACTTAAGGTTGTAGATGAAGAGGGCATTGACTTATCAGGCGGTGAGAAGCAAAAGCTGGCACTGGCCCGTGCACTTTATAAGGATGCACCTATTGTTGTACTGGATGAGCCTACCTCTGCCTTGGATGCAATTGCTGAACAACAACTTTATGAAAGATTTGACAAGATGATAGGTAATAAGGCGGCTATCTATATATCTCATCGTTTGGCATCAACAAGATTTTGCGATAATATTGCTATGTTTAAAGATGGAAGAATGATTGAATATGGTGGTCATGAGGAGCTGATGAATAAAGGTGGCGAATATGCCAATATGTTTACGGTTCAAGCACAGTATTATCATGATAAGGTGGTGGATAAATAATGAGTAAAGATAAAAAGCACAAGTCAATACATAAACTGTTTCCAGTTATTAAAGTCTTGTTTTCCACCGCAGGTAAAAAATATCCATGGTTCTTTGTATTTGAAGCTTTGAAGACCTTGGTACAGGTTGCACAACCATTTGTAGGTATACTGGTGACCCCCCTAATAATAGATGAGCTAATTACCACCCGTAATGTTAAAACATTGATTAGCTATGTAGCAATTTTAGTAGTAGGAGAGTTTGTATTAATTATCTTCAGTAGCCGGTTGGACACGGTTCTTAATAAATATCAGGAAAGAATGAATAATTATTTTACCATGCAGTTGGGATTACACTCCATGAGCCTGGATTTTCAGTTGACAGAGGACAAAGATGCCCTTGATCAGTTAGAAAAGGCTCGAACAGGAATGACCTGGTATTCCGGTGGAGCTTATGGCATTGCAGAGCAGATATTTATGTTTTTAGGAAATGTATTAAAAATAACAGGCCTTGTTACAATCATTACTATGCATGCACCTCTATTGCTTATTGTTATCTTGGTATATATTGTTCTAAACGGATTCACTACAGCCAAACGAAATAAGTATGAATTGCAGGCATATAACCGTCTATCAGGGATTAATCGCCTCTTTGGATATTTTGGTTGGAGAATAGTGGACTTTCGCTATGGTAAGGATATTCGTCTATACGGTGCCCGAGAGATGATGGTAAACCGTTGGAAGAAAAACACAGATGAAAGTATTGCAAATTGGAAATGGCAGGCGGATAAAGTCTATCCATGTGCTCTATTATTTGAGCTTTTCTTTCTCCTAAGAACACTTATTACATATTTTTATTCAGGACTTCTTGTAATACGCAGGGTCTTTTCAATAGGTATCTTCACCCAGATGATTTCTGCTGCAGGAGCACTTGATGCTACACTGGGGGGTCTGGTGTGGAACATACAGGAACTTCTGAAGCGATGTAATTATGCCTATGAGTATGTTCTTTTTATGGAATATCCTGAAGCCTTACCTAAGGGTAAGGAAATGATAGATAATAAAGACTATAAAATAGAATTTAGAAATGTATCCTTTGCCTACCCCGGAACAGATAAAAAGGTTTTGGATGGTGTTAATATTACAATTGAGCCTGGAGAGCATCTATCAATTGTGGGACTTAATGGTGCTGGTAAAACTACATTTATAAAACTACTATGTAGGTTATATGACCCCACAGAAGGGGAAATACTCTTAGATGGTCGTAACATAAAGGAGTATGATTATAAGGAATATATGGCTCAGTTTGCACCGGTTTTTCAGGACTTTAAGTTATTTGGATTTAAAATCAGTGAGAATATTACCATAAAGGAAAATGACGGCAAAGATTTAAAAGACCTAGTTAAACTCACCAACCTTGAAGAATTTGTTGAGAAGTTGGAAAAGGGTTTAGATACTAGAATTTTTAAGATCTTTGAAGAAGATGGGGTGGAACCTTCAGGTGGTGAACAGCAAAAGATAGCAATTGCTAGGGCTTTATATAAGAATGCTCCAGTTGTTATTTTGGATGAGCCAACAGCTGCGCTTGATCCCATGGCAGAATATGAAATATATAGGCAATTCCATACCCTTGTAGGTGATAAGACAGCTTTTTATATTTCCCATAGACTGTCTAGTTGTAGATTTTGTGATAGAATTGCTGTATTTTCAGAGGGTAAAATTGAAGAATATGGAAATCATAATGAATTGGTCAATAAACCAAATGGAATATATGCTAAAATGTTTGAGGCTCAAGCACAGTACTATCGATAAGAAAAACCTAAATATATTGATTTAAATATACGATATATATAATATCAGTGTTTCATATTAAATTTATATGATAGGTCTCAGAATATTTAAAATAACCTTTGAAAAAAACGGAAAATGAGATATAATGTCATATAGGCCATGTATTGTTATAAAAAAATATGCTTTGCTAACTAGAGCATGTTTAACTTGGCTCGAATTGGAAGAAAATAAGAAGAGAACATTTATATGTATTTTAATTTGAATTAATATATTATACGTTATAGAACCGTAATATTACGGTATAGGAAAGGAGTTCTATATGTTAGGCACTGATATTGGGATTGATTTGGGGACGGCAAGTGTTTTGGTTTATATAAAAGGAAAGGGCGTTGTACTAAAGGAACCATCAGTTGTTGCTTTTGACAGGGATACCAATAAGATAAAAGCAATTGGTGAAGAGGCTAGATTAATGCTTGGAAGAACCCCAGGTAATATTGTTGCAGTCAGACCCCTTAGACAGGGTGTTATTTCTGATTATACAGTTACTGAAAAGATGCTAAAATATTTTATACAAAAGGCAGTTGGAAAACAAAGATTTAGAAAACCAAGAATCAGCGTCTGTGTACCAAGTGGGGTGACAGAGGTTGAAAAGAAGGCAGTTGAGGATGCTACCTATCAGGCTGGTGCAAGAGAAGTTGCTATTATAGAAGAACCAATAGCGGCTGCTATTGGAGCGGGCATTGATATATCAAGACCCTGTGGTAATATGATTGTTGACGTTGGTGGTGGAACCACTGATATTGCAGTTATTTCCCTGGGGGGTACAGTAGTAAGTACTTCTGTTAAAATAGCAGGGGATGATTTTGACGATGCCATTGTTAGATATATGAGAAAGAAGCATAATCTTTTAATCGGAGAGAGAACATCTGAGGATATTAAGATAAAGATTGGTTCTGCCTATCCTAGACCTGAATCTGTATCAATGGAAGTCAGAGGAAGAAACTTGGTAACCGGTCTTCCTAAGACCATAACTGTTTCTTCTGAGGAGACTGAAGAGGCATTAAGAGAAACAACATCACAGATAGTAGAAGCAGTCCATAGCGTTCTTGAAAAGACACCACCTGAACTGGCTGCTGATATAGCTGACAGGGGGATTGTATTAACAGGAGGCGGCTGCTTGTTATATGGTTTAGAAGAATTGATTGAAGAAAAAACAGGTATTACTACCATGACTTCTGAGGATCCAATGACTGCTGTTGCTATTGGAACAGGTAAATTTGTAGAGTTTTTAAGTGTCAAAAGAGATAAGTTCTAGTACACAAAGGAGCTGGTACAAATGGTAAGAGGACTATATACAGCATATACCGGAATGGCAAACGAGCAAAAGAGACTTGATATTATTGCAAACAATCTGGCAAATGCTGCTACCGTAGGTTACAAAGAGGAAAATGTTACAAACCAGGCATTTGATGATGTACTAACAATCAAGATACGGGACGAATCAGAGGCTTATAATAACAGACCAATCGGAAGAATGAGTCTGGGAGTTAAGTTGGGTGAATCTTATACAAATTATAGTCAGGGTTCCCTAAGACAGACAGGTCAGACTTATAATCTGGCTTTAGAAGGAAGAGGTTTTTTTACCATATCGGTTACTGATAAAGAAGGAAATACCGATAATAAATATACACGAAATGGATTATTTACCATGACAAAGGATGGTCATATCGTGGATACAGATGGAAATCATCTGATGGGAGAGAGTGGACAGTTGCAGATTCCTGCTGACTCTGTAGATGTTGTTGTAGATGCTACTGGGGCAATCTATGCAGATGGGAATTATGTTGATACTCTCTTAATAGCTGATTTTGAAGATTATAACTATATAGTTAAATCAGGTGATACAATGTATGAAACTTTAGAAGGAGCTTTAACTATACCTGCCACAGCCAGTGTAAGGCAAGGTTATACTGAGCAGTCCAATGTGAATGTAGTATCAGAGATGGTGGAGATGATATCTGTTACCAGGGCTTATGAAGCTAATCAAAAGGTAATTCAATCAATCGATCAAACACTGGACTTGGCTGCCAATTCTATTGGTAAGATTTAATTGCGGTTGGTATTTCATAGCACTGATTGGAGGAAATTGATATGATGAGATCCTTATGGACAGCAGCGTCCGGCATGACTGCCCAGCAAACAAATGTAGATACAATATCTAATAACTTGGCTAATATTAATACAACAGGTTATAAGAAAGAATCCGCAGAGTTTAAGTCTCTGCTATATCAGAAAATACAAGAAAACTCCTATGATAATAACGGAGATCCCAAACCTTCCGGTATTCAAGTGGGGCTTGGTGTAAGAAATTCAGCAATAACTTCCCATTATACACAGGGAACTTTATTGCAGACAGATAATGACTATGACTTTGCTATAGAAGGTAATGGCTTCTTTATGGTTAGAACCCAAGATGGCAGTATAGGTTATACTAGAAATGGCTCATTTGGGCTTGCCAATGGAGTTGAAGGCTTAACATTATCAAATTCTGATGGTAATCCTGTTCTTGATACCACAGGGTCATCCATAATAATTGATGAAATGTTTAATCCATCAAAGATAACAATTAATGAATATGGTGAATTGTGTTATCCAGATGAGAATAATAATGAGGCACCTATTGGCATAACAATTGGCCTTGCTCAGTTTAACAACCCCAGTGGCCTTGAGAAGTCTTCTGGTAGCTTGTTAAAGGAGACAGAAAGCTCTGGCTTACCTAGACTAGAGGCGGAAGATGATTTGCTAGATAGAAGTAAAATAAGACAAGGATTTTTAGAAGGATCTAATGTACAGGCAGTGGATGAAATCGTTAATTTGATTGTTGCACAAAGAGCCTATGAGATGAATTCTAAGATAATTACAGCAGCAGATCAGATGTTACAGCAAGCAAACAATTTAAGATAAGAGCTTCTTAAGTTACTTAGATAAACAATAGCTTTATAATTTAAGCTGTATATAGAAAGGAGAGAAGCAATGAGTATTTCAATTGGTTCAGAATTACAGTATTCGTCAAAAACAAATTCATTAGAAGAAAAGTTAAAAAGCACCTCCACTACAGACGAAGAACTGATGGAGGTATGTAAAAGCTTTGAGTCCTATATGATAGAGCAGGTTATGAAAGGAATGGAAAAAACCATCCCAGGTGACGATGAAGAAAATGCTTATTTGGAGATGTTTGGTGACATGCTTTATCAAGAATATGCTAAAAGTGCCACTGAGAATCAGGAGTTAGGCCTGGCACAGATGCTATATGAATCTATGAAAAGAAATGATCAAGGTCTAAATAAATAAATGAGTTTATCCCGGATAGACTCTTTCACTGTCATTTTAAGCATATAGCCCAAGGTCGGGTTATGGTTTGAAATGACTTTTCTAATTAAAATTAATCTTAACAGGGAGATGGATAAGTTGGCAGAGACAGTAGAGGGATATGTAGATAAAATTGTTTTTCGTAATGATGAAAATGGCTATACTGTTTTAAGCCTTCTTTTTGATGAAACCTCGCTTACATGTGTTGGCTATCTCGCTATAATTAATGAGGGTGAATTTATACAGGCAAGAGGTAACTACACAGAACACCCCCTATATGGAGAACAATTTTTAATGGAATCCTATGAAATCAAGGAACCTGAAGATGCATATTCTATAAAGCTTTACTTAAGTTCAGGAGCTATAAAGGGAATTGGTAAAGCCCTAGCAGCAAGGATAGTAAAAAAATTTGGAGACAATACCTTTAGGGTAATTGTAGAGGAACCAGAAAGGTTAGCTGAAGTAAAAGGCATTAGTGAGCGTATGGCTATGGAAATATATCGACAATTTGAAGATAAAAGAGACATGCGAAATGCTATGATGTTCCTTCAAAAATATAATATAAGCGGGAATTTGGCTGTTAAGATATTTCAGCAATATGGGCAAAAGCTCTATGATATTATAAGAGAAAATCCATACAAAATGGCTGAGGACATTACTGGAGTCGGCTTTAAGACTGCTGATGAAATTGCTAGGAGAATAGGTATTGGTATTGATTCAGAATACAGAGTAAAGGCAGGAATACAATATGTGCTACTGCAAGGAAATGGTGAGGGCCATGTATGCTTACCGGAAAAGGATTTAATTATAAGAGCAATGAATATACTGATGGTTGATGAGGATGTCATAGCACGACAACTCATAGCTCTTAATCTAGAAAAAAAGATTATAATGCACGAAAATGAAAATGATAATATAAGGCTTATTTATTTGGCTGTATTTTATTATATGGAGTTAAATATAGCCCGAATGCTTCATGATTTAAACATCAAGTATGACTATGATATTAATATATTAAATGATCGGTTGGCTAAGATAGAAGCAGCTACTGAAACTACCCTAGATGAACAGCAAAGAATAGCTGTTAAGGAAGCAGTATATAATGGATTATTAATTATTACCGGAGGACCAGGGACAGGAAAAACCACAACAATAAATACAATTATAAAGTTGTTTGAAGCAGAGGGCCTGGATATAATGCTGGCAGCTCCCACTGGAAGAGCGGCAAAAAGAATGAGCGAGGCCACTGGATATGAGGCAAAGACTATTCATAGGATGTTAGAACTTAGTAAGCTAATACCCGGTGAGGAGAATAATTACTCCTTTGAGCGTAATGAAACCAATCCCCTAGAAACCGACGTCTTGATTATTGATGAAATGTCTATGGTTGATATTGGACTTATGCATTCCCTATTAAGGGCTGTTGCTGTGGGAACAAGATTGATTCTAGTAGGAGATGTTAACCAACTACCTAGTGTTGGCCCTGGAAATGTGTTAAAGGACATTATTGATTCCCATTGCTTTAATATGGTTATGCTTACAAAGATCTTCAGACAGGCAGCAGGCAGTGATATAATTGTAAATGCTCATAAAATTAATGCAGGCGAACAGATTAACCTAGATAACAAAAGTATGGATTTTTTCCTACTTAAGCGAGGGGATACTAATGTTATCATTGCAGTTATGATTAATCTTATTAAGAACAAATTGCCTAAATACGTCAAGGCCTCACCCTTTGAGATACAAGTCCTTACTCCCATGAGAAAGGGTGAGCTAGGAGTTGAAAGACTAAATAAGGCCCTTCAGGCAGCTCTTAATCCCCCTTCTCCTGATAAAAATGAAAAGGAATATCATCAGGGAATATTCCGTGTAGGTGATAAGGTCATGCAGATTAAGAATAACTATCAGCTGTCATGGGAGATTAAAAGTAGCTATGGAATAACAAGTCAGACAGGTACCGGGGTCTTTAACGGTGACTGCGGAATAATTAAGGAAATTAACTTGTTTACTGAACATTTAATAGTTGAATTTGATGACTATCGCTTAGTTGACTATAGCTTTAGCCAACTAGATGAACTAGAGTTAGCATATGCTGTTACCATTCATAAATCACAAGGAAGTGAGTATCCCGCAGTTATATTACCAATCTTAGATGGCCCTAGATTGTTATTTACACGAAATCTTCTCTATACAGCGGTAACCAGAGCAAAAAATTGTGTTGTAATTGTGGGAAGTGATACCATGGTAAAGTTTATGATTGATAATAAAAGTGAGCAAAGCCGCTATTCAAGGTTAAATGATCAAATAAGAGATATGACAATGTAATTTTATAGTGCAATTTATTGGAAAATACGTTATAATATTTTATAGAATTATTAGGTGTATAAGGAGGATATATAATTGTCAGTTACAACATTAGTGATAATGGCAGCAGGAATGGGAAGTAGATATGGTGGAATTAAGCAACTAGAGCCTGTTGGACCAAGTGGTGAAATAATTATGGATTATTCTATATATGATGCTATCTCTGCTGGTTTTAATAAAGTTGTTTTTATAATTAGAAAGGATTTAGAGAAGGACTTTAAGGAAGTAATTGGTGACCGTATAAAACAGCATGTACAGGTAGAATATGTGTTCCAGGAGATAGATGCCTTGCCTTCTGGATTTAAGAATCAGGTTGGTCGTACTAAGCCCTGGGGAACAGGACAAGCTGTTTTATGCTGTAAAGATCTTGTAAAGGAGCCCTTTGCAGTAATAAATGCAGACGACTATTATGGCAAGGAAGCCTTTCGCATAATATATAACTTCTTGAACTCTGAAACTGAGGATATGGGTTTATACTGTATGGCTGGTTTTGTTCTTGGTAATACCTTAAGTGAAAATGGAACTGTTACCCGTGGAATATGCAAGGTTGATAATAATGGGTGGTTAGTTGATATAGTAGAAACCTCAGGAATAATTAAAGACGGTGATAAAGCAAAGGCTAAGGATAATAAGGGAAATGACATAAGTGTCGCTCTTGACAGTATAGCATCTATGAATATGTGGGGGTTTAAGCCTAGTCTCTTTGAAGAATTAGATAGAGGATTTATTGATTTTCTATCAAACATCTCACCTGATGATATAAAGAAGGAATATCTATTACCGGATGTTGTCGGTGAACTTGTCCATGGTAATAAGGCCAAGGTAAAGGTGTTAAAGACCACAGACAAGTGGTTTGGGGTAACATATAAAGAAGATAAGGAATTGGTAGTAACCTCCATAAGAAATTTAGTTAAAGAAGGAGTATATCCTGAAAAACTTTTTCCTTAGGTTTTGCATGAATATTATTGATAAGTAGATAACAAGGAGTTAAAATTTGCTACAAACAATGTTAGATATGTTATATCCAGTTAGGTGTCCCATATGCAGGGATATAGTTATCCCTAAGGATAGAAGGATATGTACTGCATGTGAGAATAAGCCACAGATTATTACAGAACCCCGTTGTAAGAAGTGCAGTAAACCTATAGAGCTGGATCAAAGAGAATATTGTAGCGATTGTGAACGCAGGGGATATCATTTTGAATATGGGTATTCCTTGTGGGTTTACGATTCCCTTATGAGAAAATCAATATCTGATTTTAAATATAATTTTAAGAAAGAATATGCAAAATACTATATTCAAGCAATAATAATAAATTATGAAGATAAAATAAAGCGTATGGCTCCAGATGTGATTGTTCCGGTACCGATACATAGAAGCAAGTATCGTGAAAGAGGGTATAATCAAGCTGAAATACTCGCCAAGGGTATAGGAGAGAGACTTAACATACCAGTTTTACCTCACTTACTAATACGCAATAAAAAGACATTGCCACAAAAACAGTTAAATGACAAAGAAAGATTACGTAATCTCCAAGAAGCATTTGGATACAACCATAAAATTGCTCATGATTATACTGGGAAGATTGACAGAATTTTATTAGTTGATGATATATATACTACAGGTAGTACTATTGAGGCATGTACAAGTGTATTATTGCACAACCAGATTAAGTATGTGTACTTTTTTACATTATGCATAGGAAAAGGCTTCTAGAAAGTTGTCTTTTCTAGAAGGTTATGAACGGGAGGAATAGAAATGGATGTTAGGAATTGCAAGGGATGTGGGAAATTATTTAACTACTTACAGGGCCCCCCTTTGTGTCCAGCCTGTGCTAAATCTCTAGATGATAAGTTTGATGAGGTAAAAGAATATATCTATGAACATCCTAGGGTGGAGATGCAAGAAGTGTCAGAAGTCTTTAATGTTAGTATAGCACAGATTAAGCAATGGATAAGGGAGGAGAGGTTATCCTTTTCAGACGACTCAATGATTGGGCTTGATTGCGAAGGTTGTGGTGTAAGCATTAAGACCGGCAGGTATTGTAAAGCATGCAAGGATAGGTTGGCAAGGGGATTCGAAAGTTTATATCCTAAACCGGTACTTAAACAAAGACCTGCTGATCCAAGGGAAAATCCAAGGATGCGTTTTCTCGACCGAGATAGGAACAATTAAATAAAAATCTTGATATTATTATACTATGGGATAATAATAGGCCCCATAAGTTTCTCTTATGGGACCTTTTTTCGTTATAATTTTAAAGCAGATGGATACCATCGTTTTCTATTGAAATTGTACCGTCTTTATATAATTTTCCGATTGCTCTTTTAAAAGCATTCTTACTAATTTGAAATTTTTCTTTAATTATATTTGCATCGGTTTTATCATGAAATGGGAGAAAACCATCAGCTTCCTTAAGATGTTTTAATATCATTTGGGCATCTGAATCCATCTGTATATAAGATTTTTCTCTTAAGCTTAAGGTAAGCTTTTTATCTTCTCTGACATTGGTTATCCTGGCTGAAATCATATCCCCAACATTAAGTTTTTTAAAGAACTCATTGTTAGGAACTAGGGCTGAGTATTTATTATCTACAGCCACAAAAGCACCAAAAGCCTCAATAATATCATAGACAATTCCAGATACAATATCTCCTTTTTTGTAATCGGAATCGGTGGATAGAAAATCATAGACCTTCATAGTTGCAGAAAGTCTCTTGCTTTTATCCACATATAAGGACACCAATACCTTATCCCCCTCTTTTACAGGGCTAGTCTGTTCCTTAAATGGTAAGAATAGATCCTTCATAAGTCCCCAGTCTAAAAAGGCTCCGATATTAGTAACTTCCTTTACTTTGAGTAAGGCAAGGGCACCTATGGTAAGGGGGACATCTGCTGTAGTTGCAATCTCTCTATCTTCCGAATCCTTATAGATAAATACCTTAAGCTTATCATGATAATTGGTATTCTCAGGGACCTCCTTGGCTGGAAGCAGAATACTATGTCTTCCATCTGTGCCAGGCTCGCATAGATATATTCCAAAGTCAGTTTTTTTACAAACCTCTAATAATTGATATTTTCCTAGTTCTATCATTCTATAATCCTTTCATATAAAAGTATCAGCTTCTATATACTTACCTATTAATAAATTCCACAATAGCATAAGGTTTACCTTCAGAATTACCTAATACCACACAGTATATCTTGTCATCGGCATATATCTGTGGATATATAGTATCCCCAAGAAAAGCTTGATTTTTGTATTCCACCCGCATTCCTGTCACCATAAAATCATCTGGAAGAAATTCCTCAGCCATTTTAATGTATTGCCCATTATTAACATGGTTATACGAGTCAATATTGGATTTAATAACAGGAAAAGGGGGATGGGGGCTTAAGTTTTTAGGAATCTTAATCTTCCTATCCATGTGTTCCATGGGATAGGGAGGTTCAAGTTCATAACCTGCATTATCCTCAGGAACTTTAACGGGACGGTTTTTTTCGGAATCCATATGAACCCAAATAGAATCGGCGACAGCTAAAACCTTATCATCTTGATTCTTCATGATGAAGTTACGATATCCATAAAAATCTTTAAATTTATAAGGCCAAGTCCCTATGGTGATATTAGTTCCCAGTCTAACTGGCTCTTTAATCTGTAGCTGCCAGCTGGTTAGAAACCAAAGTCTTTTTTTACTTTCAAGAAAGGATAAACCTAAATTCATATCTTCTGATTGAAAGGTACTACAATCTTGAAAGTAATCTATAATTGTAGAGGGATCCATAGTATTTTTATAATGATTGATTTCAGTATAGCGAACACGACTGTTAAATGTATACATAATAATTCAAGCCTCTTTCATATTGCTGTTTTCAGATTCACTATATAATAACATATCATAAAAAAATAATAAATACTAGAATTTATTCTTGCTAGTATTTGACCCTGGATGTTGATATAATACAATTAATATTAGGCACTAAAAAAGACCATATTAAATTAAGGTGTTTAAAATAGTCAACTTAATTATAAATATGGCCTACCTATACCATAAGGTCAATATTTTGTCCTAGATGTGGAGATACGGATTGCTCCATCATCTTTATCATACTTTGACTTAGAACCTCAATAGTTTCTAGATTCTTAGCAAGTACAGCTATACCCACATCGACACTATCCACAGTAGGGTGGGCTGTTATTGGAAGGGTTGAAATATCCATAGATACCTCCATTCTTATGAGGGCTACTCTTATGTAGATGAACTAATAAAAAGCTTGACAGGTTTGTTATAATGAAATAACAGAAAACATATTATAATAGATTAGGATGAAATAATAAAATCTATTATATTTAAAGTATAGCATATTTTTTATATTAATCAAATAACAAATAGATCTTATTTGATTACTAAAGGAGGAATTTCATGATTTATGATGTTATAATAATCGGTTCTGGACCAGCCGGAGTAACAGCCGCCATATATGCCCAGAGGGCTGAGCTTAAGAGTATTGTTATAGAAAAGACAGGATTTAGCGGTGGCCAGATAATCAATACTTATGAAGTGGATAATTATCCAGGAACCCCCGGTATTAGTGGATTTGATCTTAGTGCAAAATTTAGAGAACATTGTGAGAGGTTAAACACAAACTTTGTGACAGGGGAAGTGGTTAAGCTAGATATTGATAATGATATTAAGGTGATTACCCTAGATGATGGAAGCCAGTACCGAACTAAGACTGTGATTATTGCAACTGGGGGAGTACCCCGTCATCTAGATGTCCCAGGGGAAGATAAGTTCTCAGGTCTTGGAGTCTCATATTGTGCTACCTGTGACGGAGCATTTTTTAAGAATAAAACAGTTGCAGTTGTGGGTGGTGGAGATGTTGCTGTAGAAGATGCCATTTTTCTTTCAAGAATATGTGAAAAGGTATATGTAATCCATAGAAGAGATGAGTTTAGGGCCAATAAAAGCAGTGTTAACAAGCTGCTATCAATAGACAATGTAGTTGTATTATGGGATAGTGTGGTTGACAGTATTAAGGGAACAGAAACAGTGGAATCCTTAGATATTAAAAATGTTAAGTCAGAGGAAGTATCTAATATAGAGGTCTCAGGTGTGTTTATTGCTGTTGGTTACGTGCCCAGTTCTGATCCATATAAGGATGTAGTGGCTACTGATGAAAGAGGGTACATTATTGCCAGTGAAAATTGCGAAACAAATGTTCCGGGAATCTTTGCAGCAGGTGATATTAGAACTAAAGATTTGAGACAAATAATAACAGCAGCATCAGATGGGGCTAATGCCATTACAGCAGTAGAAAGATATTTAACCAATAATTAATTTTTAAATATATCACTGTTAATATTCATAAATACTACAAAAGGCATAAAATCCGCTAAAAAACCATGTTATTCTACAATAAAATATTGACACCAAGTATTGGGTTTGCTATAATTATTACCAAAGATGTAACATTTTTGTAACAACTATACTAGCAAACCCATTTTGTATTAAACAAGAAGCATATATATTGCTTGCAATACTTGGGAGGAAAAACAGATGAAGAGACATGGGGCCTTGAAAACTGCAGTCTTTGCAGTGTCGGCATTGGCGATTTTTTCTATTACTAAAGATAAAGTATATGCATCGCAGTCGGAAAAACCATTATCTGTTGAGTATGGTGTGGCCGGTATATCTAAGACCCTTGATGAAGTATTTTCATGTGGTGATGATGCTGTAAATGATAAAATTACAGAATTATATGATGCTGAGATATATTCCCCCCTTTGGAATTTAGGGGTTTCAATAGCTACAAATTATGTTAATGTTAGAAGTAAGCCATCAACTGATGGTGAGATTGTAGGCAAGCTTTATCATGGCTGTGCTGCAGAGATACTAGAATGGAAGGAAGATGGCTGGGTTAAGATTGTATCCGGTGATGTAGAAGGATATATCTTATCTGATTATCTTGCCATTGGCAAGGAAGCTGAAAGAGAAGCAGATGAACATGCTGATAAGTTTGCCACTGTAGTTGGAACACAGACCTTACGGGTTAGAGAACAACAAAGTACAGAATCAAGGACTCTAGAATTAATACCCCTTGGTGAGCGATACCCAGTAATAAAAGAATATGACCAGTGGGCAGAGATACTAATAAGTACAGATGACAACGGAAACGATTTTACTGGATTTGTACATAAAGATTATGTAGACATAGAGATTATATTTAAAAAAGCTATTTCTATAGAAGAAGAACAAAGAATAATTAGAGAGCAACAAGAAGCTGAAAGAGCTGAGGCAGAAAGATTACAACGGCTTGCTGAAGAAAATGAGAGAAAACGACTTGAGGCAGAAAGAAAGGCCGCCGAAGAAAAGAAGAAATCAGAAGAGGCAAAGAAAGCTGAGCAAGAGAAAAAAGAAAGTAACAAATCTTCCAGTAATAGTAGTGGCAGTGCTCTAGGTAGAGAGATTGCTAATTATGCACAGAAATTTGTTGGCAACCCCTATGTTTGGGGCGGAGAAAGCTTAACTAGAGGTGCAGACTGTTCTGGCTTTGTCTATACCATATATAAGCAATATGGGTATAGTCTTGATAGGGTATCTAAAGATCAAGCAAAAACAGCTGGACGAAAAGTTGATATTAACGACCGTCAACCAGGGGATTTGATTTTCTATACCAATAGTAGAGGGGTTGTAAATCATGTCGCCATGTATATTGGTAATGACAAGATTGTACATGCTGCTAACTCTAGACAGGGAATTATTATATCCAAATTCAATTACCGAAAGGTTTATTGCATAAGAAGAGTTGTATAGTTAATGATTCTAATCAGCTAAAGGGAGTAAAGTTATGGAGAAAGATAACAAGGATGAAAGAAGAAGGTATCAACGCCTACCCATTGAACTTAGCCTTGAGATTGATGAAATATTTAAGCAAGACAATATTGTTGTAAATAATATCGGAGCTTCTATTATGGTATACGATATTTCAAGAAGCGGTATTGGATTCGTAAGTGAAGCGAACTTGCCTGTAGGATATTACTTTAGAGGTAATATTCATTTTGATAACGGTGATTTCTTTAGAGTAGTTATTAAGATTGTTCGAACAGGTTTGGCTAAAGGTAACCAAAAAATATATGGTGCTGAATTTGTTGGCTTAGCACCTTTTCTTGCGGACAAGGTTGATAACTATGGAAGAAGTCTAAAGTCATAGAATCTAATAGAACTCTTATATGATATTAAGGGGTCATATGTGTATTCCTACACCCAATGTAGAAAATATACATATGACCTTTTTATATACGAGGAAAGTGCGTCCTATTATATAAAAAATACTCCGCAGAGATGCACACTGGCGCACAGGTATTCTGCCATAATATATAAAAAATGATAATTTGCCATAATGTGAAATAAAATTCATAATGTTTTGAAAATTGATTTAATTTGAGTAAATTTTATTTTTAATAGGGTCAGACAAAATCAATAGAAAAGACCTATTGACAAAATGACATATAGTAATATTGCACAAAAACAGCTACAAAGTTTACATATAATGGATATAATCAAACATTTCCAAATATTTTTTTTAAAATTTATCAACGAAAAAAAAGTGCCAAAGACGAATAAAGAGAAGTTATACACGGAGTTATCCACATTATCCACAACTTTTATCTACTCTTGTCGCATGGTAAACAAGCTGTCAAGTTCGAAAATCCGTTTTGTTACTTCTGTTAAATCGACCTTTTTTAGTCATAAAAAAACTTTCATAAGTCAAGTAATATATTGTCGGTTAATATCAGAATATAAGTTAAATTGATTAAGATATATCACAAATAGTAGAATATTAAAGTGGATTAGAGGTAAAGGCCTAGTGCAAGCCGTGCTTTTAAATGCTTGTCACATATTTAGCAGTATGCTATAATTTAATTAGCATAATAAGTGGATGCTAATAGAATAAAGGAGTTGATCTTATGCGTTATATTATCAGTGGTAGAAATATTGATGTAACTGAAAGCTTAAAGACAGCCGTATATGAAAAGATTGGTAAACTGGAACGTTATTTCACTCCTGATACAGAGGTTCATGTAACCTTTAGTGTGGAAAAGGAAAGGCAGAAAATCGAGGTGACAATTCCGGTAAAGGGAAGCATAATTAGAGCCGAAGAAACCAGCAATGATATGTATGTCTCCATCGATTTGGTTGAAGAGATAATTGAGCGTCAGCTAAGGAAGTATAAGAATAAGCTAACTAACCATAAACATGCCTCCTCTAATTTTAATAAATCCTTTATTGAAGATGATTATCTAGAAGATGATGGAATTAAAATTGTTAAGACCAAGCGATTTGCAATTAAGCCTATGGATGCAGAAGAGGCGTGTGTACAGATGGAATTACTTGGCCATAGCTTCTACGTGTTTAGGAATGCTACAACAGATGAGGTGAATGTAGTATATAAAAGAAAGGGCAACACCTATGGACTCATTGAGCCTGAGTATTAATTCTTAATTACGAAGTGTTAATCGGTTGGACTGATATAATTATATCTGCAAAACCATTATAACCATTATAAACAATAAATAGTAAAGACTAAGGACTGCCCATGGTTGTGGCAGTCCTCTTTGTTAAAATCAAAAAATGCTCTTGATGGAGATACACCCACCGATTTTGTAGTTTGCCAACAAAATTGGTTGCCTGGGCTTGTCCGCTTTCACAAAAGTCCCTATCGACAAATTTATGTTGAATAACCTTTATGATAATGTTACAATATTAGGTGATAATCACATAGACAATGTTTAACACAGGAGCGAGTATAAAATGGGATTAATAGAAAAGATATTTGGTACACATAGTGAAAGAGAAGTAAAACGTGTGATACCTATAGTTGACCAAATAGAAGCCTTAGAGCCTGAGTTCGAGAAACTTTCTGATGAAGCTCTTAGAGCTAAGACTACAGAATTTAAAAATAGACTAAAAGATGGTGAAACCCTTGATGATCTATTGGTAGAAGCTTACGCAGTTGTTCGTGAGGCTGCAAAAAGAACCATTAGACAAAGACATTATAGAGTTCAGTTAATTGGTGGTGTAATACTTCATCAGGGACGTATAGCAGAGTTAAAAACCGGTGAAGGTAAGACTCTTATGTCTACATTACCGGCTTATTTAAATGCCCTTGAGGGCAAAGGTGTTCATATAGTAACCGTCAATGACTACTTGGCAAAGCGTGACTCAGAATGGATGGGACAAATACATGAATTTCTTGGCCTTACAGTAGGTGTTATCTTGAATAGTATTGAAAAAGATGAGAGACGCAAAGCTTATCATTGTGATATAACCTATGGCACTAACAACGAATTTGGCTTTGATTATCTTAGGGATAATATGGTTCTTTATAAAGAGCAGTTGGTGCAAAGAGATTTACACTATGCTATCATTGACGAAGTTGACTCCGTGTTAATAGACGAGGCAAGAACCCCTCTTATAATCTCCGGCAGTAGTGGTAAGTCCACTGAGCTTTATAGGGTTTGTGATATATTGGCAAGACAGATGGCTAAAGGTAAAGTTAGCGGTGAGCTTACTAAGATGGCTGCCATCATGAAAGAAGAGATAACCGAAGAAGGTGACTTTATTGTTAACGAGAAGGAAAAGAATGTCCATCTAACTGATGAAGGTGTTAAGAGAGTGGAGAGTTTCTTTAATATAGAGAACCTTGCCGACCCTGAAAATCTTGAAATTCAACATAACATTATTCTTGCCCTTAGGGCACATAATCTTATGTTTAGAGATAAAGATTATGTTGTTAAGGATGATGAAGCTCTTATAGTGGACGAGTTTACAGGACGTATTATGCCCGGTAGACGCTATAGTGATGGACTCCATCAGGCTATTGAAGCTAAAGAAAAGGTTAAAGTTAAGAGAGAAAGTAAGACTCTGGCAACAATTACCTTCCAGAATTTCTTTAATAAATACAACAAGAAATGTGGTATGACCGGTACGGCTCTTACAGAGGAAGAGGAATTTAGAGAAATATACGGAATGGACGTTGTCGAAGTTCCTACCAATGTTCCTGTAATTCGAGTTGACCATCAGGACGCTGTTTATAAAACCAAGAGAGAAAAGTTACAGGCTATTGTAGACAGTGTTGTAGAATCCCACAAAAAAGGACAGCCTGTTCTAGTTGGTACAATAACTATTGAAGCATCAGAAGAAATCAGTATGTTATTAAAGAAAAAGAATATTCCCCATAATGTGCTTAACGCTAAATTCCATGAGATGGAGGCGGAGATTGTAGCTGAAGCAGGTAAATTAGGAGCTGTTACCATTGCTACAAACATGGCAGGCCGTGGTACAGATATTAAGCTTGGTGAAGGTGTTGCAGAAGTAGGGGGACTTAAGATAATAGGTACTGAGCGCCATGAATCAAGACGTATTGATAACCAGTTGCGTGGACGTGCGGGTAGACAAGGGGATCCCGGTGAATCCAGATTTTATATATCCTTAGAGGATGATCTTATGCGATTGTTTGGATCTGATAGACTTATGGGAATCTTTAATTCCCTTGGGATACCAGATGGTGAGCAGATAGAGCATAAGATGCTTACTAATGCTATTGAAAAAGCACAAAAGAAAATAGAGAGTAACAACTTTGGTATAAGAAAGAATCTACTGGAATATGACCAGGTTAATAACGAACAAAGGGAAGTTATATACGCTGAAAGAAGAAGAGTCCTGGATGGAGAAAGCATGCGGGACACAATATATAAGATGATTACAGATACAGTAGATGGATGTGTTGATACCTGTATCAGTGAGGATCAATCCCCAGATGAATGGGATTTGGATGTACTCAATACTTTACTTTTGCCAATTATTCCTTTAGAGACGGTAACACTTGATTATGTAAAAGCAAAACATATGAAGAAGAAAAATGATTTGATTCAAGCCTTAAAGGAGCAAGCTGTTAAGCTATATGAGGAAAAGGAAGCAGAATTTCCTGAGAGCGAGCATTTAAGGGAAATTGAGAGAGTAATTATTCTAAAAGTTATTGACCGTAAATGGATGGATCATATTGATGACATGGACCAACTTAGACAAGGAATTGGTCTTCAAGCCTATGGTAATCGTCAGCCAGTTGTGGAATACAAATTCCAAGGATTTGAAATGTTTGAATCTATGATTGCAGCGATTCAAGAAGAAACAGTTAAAGCCCTAATGCATGTAAAGATTGAGCAAAAGGTTGAGAGAGAAGAAGTTGCAAAGGTAACTGGTACAAATAGAGATGATAGTATAGCCAATACCCCAATAAAGAGAACCGGTAAAAAGATACAGCCCAATGATCCTTGTACTTGCGGTAGCGGAAGAAAATACAAGCATTGTTGTGGACGTAATGTATAAGAATAATAACTATAGTAACAATCGTTACAGTTTATAAGAAAAAATTAAAGTATTTGAAAGAGGTGATTGGGTGATTGAGTTAGATCAATTTAAATATATTTTAGGAACCTATGAAACACCCTTACATGAAGTGGGGGATTCACTTTGACCTGGCAAATAAGAAACTGCGAGTAGAAGATATTAATAAAATTATGGCTGACCCTGATTTTTGGGACGACATGGAAAAGGCACAAAATATAACAAAGGAACTAACGAACCTAAAAAATGTTATAGAGGAATATAATCGCCTAGAAACAGAATATGAAGATGTGGCTACATTAATCCAAATAGGATATGAGGAGAATGAAGAGTCATTAATTCCTGAAATTGAGGAGTCCCTAAATAGGTTTATTGAAGATTTGGAAGAGCTAAAGCTTAAAACCCTTCTTTCCGAAGAATATGATAGATATAATGCAATCCTTACTTTGCATGCAGGGGCAGGAGGAACAGAAAGTTGTGACTGGGCAAGTATGTTGTGTAGAATGTATCAAAGATGGGCAGAAAAGCGAGGCTTTACTTCTACAATTCTGGACTTTTTAGATGGTGAGGAGGCAGGGCTAAAATCTGTTACCATAGAGATTAGCGGAGAGAATGCCTATGGCTATCTAAAGTCTGAGAGAGGAGTCCATCGCTTGGTCAGGATTTCACCATTTAATGCTGCAGGCAAGCGTCAGACTTCCTTTGTATCTTGTGATGTCATGCCAGACATTGAGGAAGATACAGGAATTGAAATTGATGAGAAAGATTTAAGGATTGATACCTATCATGCCAGCGGTGCCGGTGGACAACATGTCAATAAGACATCATCTGCAATTCGAATTACCCACCTTCCCACTAATACTGTGGTACAATGTCAGAATGAACGTTCGCAGATACAGAATAAGGACAAGGCAATGAAAATGCTAAAGGCCAAACTATATCTTATGAAACAACAGGAAAACCAAGAGAAGATATCTGGAATCCGTGGTGAAGTTAAAGAAATAGGTTGGGGAAACCAGATTCGTTCCTATGTTCTACAGCCTTATACTATGGTAAAGGATCATAGAACCAACGAAGAAGTAGGTAATGCTAATAGTGTTCTTGATGGAAATATAGATTCTTTTATAAACGCTTATTTAAAATGGAATGCACAGAACAAGTTATAATATATGATCTTATGGCCAAAATGCAGGAAGGAGGTTCTTCATATTGAGTACAAAGCAAACAGTTTTTAGGGTAAATGGCGAAGAATATGGACTTGACATAATGGACGTCAGCACTGTGGAAAAAGATTTAAAAATTATAAAATTATCCAATACCCCTGTTTTTAAAAATGTGAAGGGGAAAACCAATTTACGAGGGGAAGAAATACCTGTATATAGCCTTAGAAGAAAATTTGGCTATGAAGACAAGGAAGTAGATGATGAAACAAGGTATTTAATAACTAATGTAAATGGAAAAAACATTGCTATTGAAGTAGATAATGTGAAGGGCATTAATGATATTCAATTATCTGACATATATGAAGTTCCTTCAATCATAAAATGTAATAGGACCTCATATGTTAAATCTATTGCAGATGTAGATGACAGCTTGGTTGTTATTTTAGATACTAACAATATACTTGATAAAGAAGAGACAAAAGCCTTACAGGCTTAAGTTAATAAATTATTTTATATTTGTCAAAGGCTTCTAGTTTGGTTTTTGGCAGAGTGGAGGATGAAATGAAAAAAAGAGTTATTAGTATGGCAGTTATGTCTATAATGTCCATCTTGTTGTTGGTGGGCTGTGGTTCCAAAAAAGAAACAATTATTGTTGGAACTGAAGCAGGTTTTGCACCCTATGAGTATATGGATGGCAATGATGTAGTTGGAATTGACATGGATATTGCTAGAGAGATAGCAGATTATTTAGGGAAAGACCTAGAGATAAAGAACATGGAGTTTCAGTCAGCTTTGGTAGCAGTACAAAATGGTACTGTGGATTTTGTGGCAGCAGGGGTATCTGTAGATGAGGAACGTCTAGAGAAGATGGACTTTTCCATAGACTATGTTAATTCTACAGAAGTTGTTGTAGTTAACAAAGCAAATCCAATGGTATCAAGCGTAGATGATCTTGATGGTAAGATTGTTGCTGTACAGCAGGGTAATATCGCAGACTTCTGGGTAGAAGAAAATATCGATGCTAAAGAAATAAAGAGATACACTAAGTTTGCTCAAGCTGCAGAGGATCTTAAAAATAATAAGATAGATTGTATAGTAATGGATCAATTTCCTGCTGAGGATATGGTAGCTACAAATCCGGAGTTAATAATTCTTGACGGAGTATTATTTGAGGATAAGTATGCAATTGCGGTGAAGAAAGGTAATAAGGAATTATTAGATGATATTAACACAGTTATACAAAAGTTAAAAGATGAAGGAAAGATTGAAGAGTTTACTGCTAAGCATACAAGTAAAAAAAACTGATGGGGCTATAGTGAGCCACATTTGACGTTTATAGGGCTGTATACATAGTGCAGCCCTCTATTACTTTATTCCTGGAATGGAGGAACTGATTTGTTTTTATCAAATTCATGGTTAAGCAAGGTATTTACTGCTATAACCGATTGGGCTAATGAAATATATAAATCCTTCTATAATGCTCTGATACCAGATAGGAGATATCTTTTTTATTTAGATGGATTAAAGGTTACTTTATTAATATCACTTTTTGCAATTATCATAGGTATAGTAATTGGTGTTCTTGTTGCTGTTTTAAAAGTTGCTGCAACGAATTACAAGATGAAGTGGTTGTCTAATGTATGCAATATATATATAACTGTAGTTCGGGGTACACCTTTGATGGTACAACTTTTGATTATTTATAACTTAATATTTACCTCAAGAAATACCAACGGTCTGATAGTCGGAGCAGTTTGTTTTGGTTTTAATTCAGGGGCTTATGTAGCGGAAATTATAAGATCAGGAATTGAATCTATAGATAAGGGTCAGCTTGAAGCCGGTAGATCTCTTGGCTTTAATTATGTTAGTACTATGCGCTTAATCATATTACCCCAAGCCATAAGAAATATACTTCCTGCTTTGGGTAACGAATTTATTACCTTAATCAAAGAGACTTCTGTTGCAAGTGTTATAGCAATTACTGACCTTACACAGGCAGCACAATATATCGGTTCAAGGACATGGGATATATTACCACCACTTATAATAGCTGCCCTATGTTATCTGGTAATTGTAATGGGGCTGTCCAAGCTTTTATCCGTATTTGAAAGGAGGATGGCTAAGAGTGATAGAGGTTAAGAATTTAACTAAGGAATTTGGGGACCATCTTGTATTAAATGGAATAAATGAAACTATTCATAAGGGTGAAAAGGTTGTTGTTATAGGACCCTCAGGCTCAGGAAAATCTACTTTTTTACGCTGTCTGAATCTATTAGAGGAACCAACTGATGGAAAGATATGGTTTGAGGGTAATAAAATAACAGATAAAAAAGTAAATATTAATCTGATAAGACAAAAGATGGGAATGGTTTTTCAGCAGTTTAATCTTTTTCCCCATTTGACAGTATTGGAAAATATAACCCTAGCTCCTACAAAGCTGGGCATTATGACAAAAGAGGATGCTAAAGCCAAGGCTATGGAGTTGCTGGATAGAATTGGTCTAACTGAAAAAGCAAGGACTTATCCTAACCAACTATCAGGAGGACAAAAACAACGTATTGCAATCATCCGTGCACTGGCAATGAATCCTGCGGTAATGCTATTTGATGAGCCTACATCTGCCCTTGATCCGGAAATGGTAGGAGAAGTGTTGGAGTTGATGGCAACCCTAGCAGATGAAGGTATGACCATGGTGGTGGTAACCCATGAAATGAGATTTGCTAAAAAGGTAGGAACTAGAGTATTATTTATGGATGAAGGAAAGATAGTTGAACAGAATACTCCCGATGAGTTTTTTGAATATCCTAAGCATCCTAGGTTACAAGAATTTCTCTCTAAGATTTTGTAGAGCCCTTGTAATATAATCTTATAAATAAGCTCATGTGGCTGATATTAAAGTGATAATGCTTTTGTATCAGCTTTTTTTGTGCAAGCTCATGGGTGCTGCCAAAATAAATGTACAATGTTTTTGTATTTTTGATGAATTAATAAAGCATAAGTCACAAAATTGTATTTTTATGCCCTTACCATGGAAATTGAGTATTGCATTATGCATAAATATATGATAAGATTTCTTTCTTAGAAAGACAATTGTATCTGTGATACATACAAATCCATACGGGTAGATATGAATAATCACCGGGAGGTATTTGAAAATGAAAAATGAACAGTATTATATTGTAAAGAAGAAGGCATTACCAGAAGTACTTTTAAAGGTTGTGGAAGCAAAAAGACTCCTTGATTCGGAAAGGGTAATGACGGTCCAAGAGGCAACTGATATGGTAGAGATAAGTAGAAGCTCCTTTTATAAGTATCGTGATGACATTTTCCCTTTTTATGAACATTCAAGAGGTAAGACTATAACATTCATGATTCAAATGGATGATACACCAGGATTACTTTCTAAAGTATTAAGTAATGTGGCAAAGTCTAGAGCGAATATTCTTACAATTCATCAGACTATTCCTGTCAATAATATAGCTATGTTGACCTTAAGTATAGAGATGCTTCCTCAAGCAGAAAGTGTTTCGACCATGTTGGATACTTTAGAAGCCTTGGAAGGCATACATTATGTAAAGATATTGGCTAGAGAATAGCATTAATACAAATATACAGATTATAACAGCAGGAATGGAGGATTATAATGATAAATATTGCAGTCCTAGGATATGGCACAATTGGCTCTGGTGTCGTTGAGGTATTAAAGATAAATGGGGATAGCATTGAGAAAAGAGCTGGAAATAAAATTAATGTCAAGTATGTCCTAGATATCAGAGAGTTTCCCGGAGATCCAATTATGGATATTTTGGTTCATGATGTGAATGTAATCTTAGATGATCCAGAAGTAAAGATTGTAGTTGAAGTAATGGGGGGAATAAACCCAGCATACTCATTTGTTAAGGAAGCCCTACTTAAGGGTAAGAGTGTAGTTACTTCTAATAAAGAATTGGTAGCAAAGCATGGAGCAGAGCTTCTTGATATAGCTAAGGAGAGGAATTTAAACTTTCTATTTGAAGCCAGTGTCGGTGGAGGAATACCAATTATTCGCCCTCTAAATAATTCTTTAACAGCGGATGAAATAGTTGAGATTACAGGCATCCTAAACGGTACTACTAACTATATACTTACAAAAATGACTGAAGAAAATCTAGATTTTGATACAGCATTAAAGAATGCACAGGATTTGGGTTATGCCGAGAGAGATCCTTCTGCTGATATTGAAGGACATGATTCCTGTAGAAAAATCGCTATTTTATCATCCCTGGCATATGGTATGCAAGTGGACTTTGAAGATATATATACAGAAGGGATTACTAAGATTACAGATATTGATATCCAGTATGCAAAAGCATTAGATGCCAAGATTAAGCTATTTGCTTCCAGCATCAGGAGTGATGATGAAGGCGTATTTGCCATGGTTGCTCCCATGATGATAAAAGCAGAGCATCCCCTATATAGTGTAAATGATGTCTTTAATGGTATCTTTGTTAAAGGAAATGTCATTGGTGATATAATGTTTTATGGCAGTGGTGCTGGTAAGTTACCTACAGCCAGTGCAGTTGTAGCCGATGTAGTAGATGCAGCTAAACACTTTGGTAAGAACATATGGACTATTTGGAGTAGCAAGAAGTTGGAGCTAGTAGAAATAGATAAAGTAAGGCATAGATTTTTCGTACGAGTATTAAAAAATAAAAATTCTCTTAATGAAATTAAGTCTTTATTTGCTGAAATTGAAGAAGTCCCCAATGTAATTCCTGAGGAATATGCTTTTATTACACCTTTGATTTCCGAAAAGGAAATGGAGGAAAAGAAAGAAAAGCTAGAAGGATTCTTGGGAAGTATCCGAGTAAGATTTGATTAAGATAAACCATGGAAGGAATGGATAAGAATATGAAATATATTATAATACTGGGGGATGGCATGGCAGATGAACCAATCTCAAGTCTGAATGGTAAAACACCTCTTGAGGTTGCTAAGACCCCCTGTATGGATTTGTTATCTAGGAAGTCAGAAATTGGACTAGTCCATACGATACCTGAGGGGATGAAACCTGGTAGTGATACTGCTAATCTGTCTGTACTGGGATATGATCCTAAAATATATTATTCAGGAAGGTCACCTCTAGAGGCCTTAAGCATTGGAGCCCCCATGAAGGATACAGATATTGCCCTGCGGTGTAACTTGGTAACTCTATCAGAGGGGGAAGCCTATGAGGATAAAACTATCATTGACCATAGTTCTGGAGAGATTACGACGGAGGAAGCAAATCAGTTAATTGATGCTATTAAGAAAGAATTTGATAATGATATATTTAAGTTTTATAAGGGCACAAGCTATCGCCATCTGACCATATGGGATAAAGGAAGGGTAGTGGACCTTGCACAACCCCATGATATTTTGGGTAAAATAATAGGGGAGTATCTACCAGAGGAAGAGGCTTTTAAAGATATGATGAAAAAAAGCTATGATATTCTCAATGAACATCCCATTAATATAGACAGATGTAAAAGAGGTCTTAACAAAGCAAATTCTTTATGGTTTTGGGGAGCAGGAACTAAGCCAGCCCTAAGATCCTTTGAGGATAAAAATAATAAAAAGGGAGCCATGATATCGGCTGTAGATCTACTTAAAGGAATTGCTGTCGGTGCTGGAATGAAGGTTATAGAGGTACCCGGTGCTGATGGTACTCTTCATACTAATTATGAAGGTAAAGCAAAGGCAGCCCTAGATGTACTCCTGAAAGAAAATTATGATTTTGTCTATATTCATGTGGAAGCCCCGGATGAAATGGGTCATCAGGGAAGCATCAAAGACAAGATAAAGTCAATAGAATATTTGGATCAAAGGGTTATAAAACCTGTGATTGAAGGAATGGAGAAATCGGACGCTGAATTTAGAATTCTTATAATGCCTGATCATCCAACACCAATTCGCTGTAGAACCCATACAGATGATCCAGTTCCTTATCTTATATATGATAGTAAAATTAATAAAGAAAATCATTATTTATACAATGAAAAGGATGCAATAAAAAGCGGAAATGTTATTTTGAAGGGTCACACTATAATTGATAGGTTATTTAGGGAAGGATAAGAGCAAAAGAAATCTGAAGGTTTAGGAGGCATCTATGTTAATAGTAAAAAAATTTGGCGGTTCATCAGTGGCCGATAAGGATAAGATTTATAATGTTGCCAGACGTGTAGTAGAAGACTATAAACAAGGTAATAAGATTGTAGTGGTTTTGTCAGCTATGGGAAAACAAACCGATATTTTAATTAAAATGGCTAAGGATATTAATCCCAATGCTTCAAAGCGTGAGATGGATATGCTCATGACCACAGGGGAGCAGACCTCTGTTGCACTAATGGCAATGGCCTTGGATGCTTTAGGTATTCCTGCAATATCCTTAAATGCTTTCCAAGTTGCCATGCATACCACATCCGTATATGGTAACTCAAGATTAAAAAGGATAGATACTGATAGAATTCGAAATGAATTAGAAAATAGACGAGTAGTTATTGTTACGGGTTTCCAAGGGGTTAATAAGTTTGATGATTACACTACCCTGGGCAGAGGAGGATCAGATACCACTGCAGTGGCACTGGCAGCAGCCCTTCATGCTGATAGGTGTGAGATTTACACTGATGTAGATGGAGTATATACAGCAGATCCTAGAATAGTAACAGCAGCCAAAAAGTTAAATGAGATAACATACGATGAAATGCTTGAAATGGCATCTCTTGGTGCAGGAGTATTGCATAATCGTTCCGTAGAAATGGCTAAAAAATATGGTGTAAAGCTGGTGGTGCGTTCCAGTCTCAATCTATCAGAGGGTACAGAAGTTAAGGAGGTAGTTAATATGGAGAAAATGCTTGTAAGCGGTGTAGTAGCCGATAAAAACACAGCAAGAATAGCAGTTATAGGATTAGAGGATCAGCCTGGAGTTGCTTTTAAATTATTTAATCACTTGGCTAGACATAATGTAAATGTTGATATTATTTTGCAATCCATTGGTAGAGATGGGACCAAGGACATCAGCTTTACAGTAAAAGAAGATGACTTGGATGAAGCGGTTGCTACAATTGAGCGTCATCGTCAGACCAGTCTTAAATGCAATAAGGTTGACGTAGAAAGAGGCGTGGCAAAAGTGTCAATAGTTGGAGCGGGCATGATGTCAAACGCTGGAGTTGCTGCAAAAATGTTCGAGGCCTTATATGATGTAGGGGTTAATATCAAGATGATTTCTACCTCCGAGATTAGAGTTACCGTATTAATAGATGAGATGCATGTAGAAAAAGCTATGAATGCAGTTCATGAGAAGTTTTTACTTTCACAGATATAAAAGGATGGCTATTTTTTATAGGTATAAAAAGAGGGTAATGGTATCACCTCACACACCCGTACAAGTACACTGAACTTTGATTTGTATGCCTCAATCGGACTAAAGTCCGCTAATAACACACAAATCAGAGTAAGTGTTCTTCTAAGGGTGCATTTATGGTGATGCCGTTACCCTCCTATTAATTATAAAAATAGCCAATGTTCATTGCTTTTCGATGACTCATTTGTTATTATAAATAATGGTAAATAAGATGGGAATCTACATGGATGATCTCTTGCATTTATTAATAGGAATGGAGAATATAAATGGATATATTACAACAATTAAAAGAAGAACTAAATATAAGGCTGGAGCAGGTGGAGGCTGCTGTCAAATTAATTGATGAAGGAAATACAATACCTTTTATTGCCAGATACCGAAAGGAAGTGACCGGTTCCTTAGATGACGAACAACTACGTAATCTAGATGAAAGACTACAATATTTAAGAAATTTAGAGGATAAAAAAACTCAGGTTATAAATAGCATTGAAGAACAAGGGAAATTAACTGAAGAATTAAAGAAGCAGATTCTTGAGGCTACAACCATGGTAGTTGTAGATGACTTGTATCGTCCATATAGGCCTAGGCGTAGGACAAGAGCAACCATTGCAAAGGAAAAGGGGCTTGATGGCCTGGCAGCTATTATAAAGGCTCAAGAAACCCATAAGCCCATTAGCCAATTGGCAGAAGCGTATTTATCAAAGGAGAAAGAAGTGAACACCGTAGAAGAAGCTATTGCAGGAGCTATGGATATTCTTGCTGAGGAAGTTTCAGATGAAGCAGAGTATAGAAGTTATATACGAGAAGTTACCATAAAGGAAGGAAAGCTTGTTTCCCTAGCAAAGGATGACCAGGCAGATTCTGTATATGAGATGTACTATAACTTTGAAGAGGCCATAGAAAAGTTGGCGGGCCATAGGGTTCTTGCTATTAATCGCGGTGAAAAAGAAAAGTTTCTTACTGTAAAGATAACTGCTCCTGAAGAAAGAATACTGAGATATCTTGAAAAGAAGAATATTGTTAATGATAATCCTAATACCACTGATATTTTAAAAGCTATGCTGGAGGATAGCTATAAGAGACTGATTGCTCCTTCAATAGAGAGAGAAATAAGAAATAGCTTAACAGAAGATGCAGAAAATGGTGCTATTAAGGTATTTGGTAAGAATCTAGAACAGCTACTTATGCAACCCCCAATTGCAGGCCATGTGGTTTTAGGATGGGACCCGGCATTCCGTACAGGATGTAAGTTGGCGGTTGTTGATAGTACAGGTAAAGTCCTTGATACTCATATAATTTATCCCACCCCTCCTCAAAATAAGATCCAGGAATCTAAGAAAATTCTTAAAAATTTAATTGATAAATATAATATAACACTAATATCTGTGGGAAATGGTACGGCTTCTAGAGAATCAGAGCAGGTAATTGTGGAACTGTTAAAGGAAATCAATAAACCTATCAGTTATGTTATTGTTAACGAAGCAGGGGCATCGGTATATTCAGCAAGTAAGCTGGCAACAGAGGAATTTCCTAACTTTGATGTAGGGCAAAGAAGTGCTGCATCCATAGCTAGAAGAATACAAGACCCCTTATCAGAGTTAGTTAAGATTGACCCAAAATCCATAGGTGTAGGTCAGTACCAACATGATATGAATCAAAAGAAACTAAGCGATGCTTTAACTGGAGTGGTTGAAGATTGTGTTAATCGAGTTGGAGTGAATTTAAACACAGCATCAGTTTCTTTGCTAGAGTATGTTTCAGGAATCAGTAAGACTGTTGCAAAGAATATTGTTGCCTACAGGGAAGCTAACGGAAAGTTTCATAATCGCCAAGAACTATTAAAGGTTGCGAAACTAGGACCTAAAGCATTTGAACAGTGTGCAGGTTTCCTTCGCATACCAAATGGAGATAATCCTCTAGATGCTACAGGAGTGCATCCTGAATCCTATGAGGCTACAAAGGCTCTTTTACTAAAGCTAGATATGACAATGGAGGATGTTAAAGATATACAATCCAAGGTGGCAGAAAAAGCAGCAGTAGTAAAAAGTAAAAATCAACAAGGTCAAAAAGAAAGTCAACATAAAAATAAGTCCAGTAAAAAGAAACCAGGCCTAGTTGTAAAGAGTCAAAATACTGCTTTAGCCAAAGCTCTTGCAGCAGCCATGGAAGGTAGTATAACATCAACTACGGAAGTCAAAACAGAGGAAGTGGATAAGAAGCAGGCTACTAGGGAAGTGCAAGAAAATACAAGTTTATATTTTGTAAAAAAGATTAAGGACATGAAGAGTCTCTCTGAAGAACTTGGTATCGGAGAAATAACATTAAATGATATTTTGAAGGAGTTGGAGAAACCAGGCAGAGATCCCAGAGAAGATATGCCAAAGCCAATCCTTAGGACGGATGTCCTTGAATTAAAAGACCTAAAAGAAGGCATGATTCTAAAGGGTACCGTTCGAAATGTCATCGATTTTGGTGCATTCGTAGATATTGGTGTTCATCAGGACGGATTGGTCCATATATCTCAACTGACAAATAAAAGGTTTGTAAAGCATCCCCTAGATGTGGTTAGTGTAGGAGATATTGTGGAGGTAAGAGTTTTAAGTGTTGACGTGGCTAAGAATAGAATCCAGCTTAGTATGATTTTATAGGCTCTTATAACTTTGAAGTTCTCCTTTGGTATGACATAATATGTTAATATGACTTTGTTGACAATGTGATATACATGATGTATTATATTAGTACAAACTTTATATAAGGTAAATCTTCG
>JAAYRE010000127.1 GCA_012518935.1 Clostridiales bacterium | reverse complement strand
TATTAGTTTTGCACATGGTAGTTGCTTCTCCTTTGTAAATGTTTTTGTGGTGATTACATTATACAATGAAGAACTACCATGTGTCTTTTTTTATTCAATTTCCCGTCACTTTATTTTACAACTTACCCTCTGGTGAAGTATCAAAAAAGAATTGATTAGAATTAATCTATGTCAGATTTTGCCCAGCCGGGAATATTTCCTTCCTTTATGGCATTAAAAAGCCTTTCTCTAAGTCCAGGGCTTTCTGCGTTTAATTTACTAATCAACTGCTTAGCATGCTCTCTTTTTGTATAACCATCTATGGGACAAGGATTTTTAACCACAGGGAGCTTATAGGTGTTTTTAAAATTAATAATGTCTTGTTCATTAACATATATTAATGGTCGAATCAAGGTAATATCCGATCTGTCGAGATAAGTAACAGGAGAGAAGCAGTGAAAACGTCCTTCATAAAATAAGGCCATAAGCATGGTTTCTATTACATCATCAAAATGATGGGCATAGGCTTCTTTATTACAAGCTAGTTCTTTAGCCTTATTATTAAAAGCTCCCTTTCTAAGTTTAGCACATAGAGAACAAGGGTTACTTTCTTTTCTCTCATTGAATACAATGTCTGCAATATCTGTTTCTACAACTGTATAATTTACCTCCAACTCTTCACATAACTTTTTAACAGTAGAAAAATCCGCTTCCTTATATCCTAAATTAACAGTTATTGCTTCTACCTCAAACTTTTTAGGATAGAATTTTCTTAAACCGCTTAGGGCATAGAGTAAAGTAAGACTGTCCTTGCCACCAGATAGACCTATTGCTATTTTGTCCCCTTCATTAATCATTTGGTAATCATCGATTGCCCGCCTTGCATATCCCATTAATCTTTGTAGTTTCATTTAGTTAATAACCTTTCTGTATGTAAGTAATATTATGTTTTACAATAATAAAATAATAATTCTAGTGTCTTGCTGTACATAAGGAACTTTGCGTGTATATATTAACATATAATTGTCCTTATTTAAACAGGAATTTCAATTCTATGATAGTAGTATAAAGCAAAGTTTAAATGTAATATTTAAGATGTATGGAATAAGTTTGAAAAGCATGACTATCTATTGCTGTAGAATAAAACCTTATATGCAAAAAAACATGTCACTACATAAGTAGAAAGCGGTAACTTAAGACATTCTTGTTATATTATGGTAGGGTTTTACTAAGACTTTTCTACTATTTTAGTATTTTATTTAGATTTATATAGTAATATTTCATAAATGACACAGTTTTAACACTTTTTAACACTATTGTAATAATTAGCTTAAGTTACTATATTCAAATGAACACAGGAGATGATGACAGAAGATGGTGATATTAATGCAAAAGATACAAAATAGTACAAAAGACAAATCTATAATAATAAAACAAAAGATAAATCTAAGTGGTAGACCTATGTTAAAACTATATGGGATGCTTATTATAGCATTCTTTCTTGTATTTATACAAAATGCTAATATCATAGCTGCCACAGGAGTTAGAATATATAATTACACCAGTAAAAAAGAATACACTTATACAGACAGGCAAATCAAGGTAACCTATAATGGAAAAAAGATTAGTATTGATAGTACCCCTGGTTTACTTGATAACGGAATAGCCCTAGTATCATATAAGGATATTTTTGCAAAATCAGATATTAAGGCTACTTGTGTCTATGATAAAAGTGCTGGTACTGTATCAGTATCTAAGTTTGGAATCACCATAGTTATGAAGATTGGTAGTAAGACTGCTACTATTAATGGTAAAGAAGTGACCATACCTGTAGCTCCTGTTAAGATTAAGTATGTGGATGAAGGTGTAACTAAGATACTTGTTCCATCAAGGTTTGTATCTGAAAATCTAGGATATGATTATACTTGGAACAAAGATACCAATACGGTTGCCATAGTTGGAAAAGAGCTTCCCTTGTACCTTTCTTATAATGGTAATGAGCCGTTTCATTATACAGGTACTCAGGCATATGTTACCCTTGACGGTAAGGCAATTGATTCTGGAAAAATGCCAACTATTATTACCAATAACACGGCAATGCTTAGAGCAAAGAGAATCTTTTCTGATTCTAAGATTAATGCTGATTACAAATATAATGCTAAAGATAAAACAGTTACCTTATCAAGGAATGGTAATGTTCTTCTTATGAAAATAGGAAGTCCAGTCGCTTACCTTAATGACAAAGCAATTGTACTTGATACGGCACCAATGATAGTGACCAATCATGATATAGATCGATCATATGTAATGGTTCCCGGTAGTTTTACAGCTTCATGTCTAGGCTTTGATTATCAATGGGATAAGGCGAACAAGACTTCTAGAATATTATCAAGAGATGATGAGCTTGTAGAAAATACCGAAGAAGTAGAGAATTTTGATCTTATACCTGAGCAATCTCAAGATAATGCACCAGAAGAGGCTCAAGGCAATACATCTGGTCAAACTCAAGATGATGCTCCTGAGTTGGGGGATTCAGCTGTAAACTGGGATAAAGGCACTGTATTAGAAGAATGGGAAGTTAACAAAGACTTAATTGGCGTTGAAAATCATGTACATAGCTTAGATAATCAAAGTGTTGATAGTAACCAAACAAGCGACACCAAAGGTACTATTTTTAATATATACAGGGATTATATTAATCCTAAGTTAAATACTGAAACCTATGCAATTATCAGTAGTAAACCATTTGGAAAAGTAACTTCAGAACTTAGTGGTGGACAAGTCAAACTTAATGTACTTGATATGGCTTGTATTAGTAATACATATTATATGAGAGCCCAAAATGGTGGAATGCTAGATACCATAAGATTGTTTGCCGATAATTCAACTAATAGCATAGTAGAATTTAATTTTGTAACTGATAAATTCACTTATGATTTATCATTAGCAGAAAACCAACAGATCTTATATATCACTATTTATTATAACACCCTAAATAAACTTACTTTCGGTACAAACAATACTGAGGATTACATTACCTTAACCGGTAGTATGCCTCTTGATGTGATAATTAACCAGATGCCTGGACTTCTAACGCTTCAACTACCTAACACTAAGAAAGGCATTGATGATTCGTATATTGATTTTCTTAATGCAAATAATATGTACTTTGCCAGTGCTTATTCTGGCTCAGACAGTACTCATGTGGTTTTAGGATTAAAAGATGATGTGGAATATTATATTGTAGAGGAAGACAATAATTATACCATTATGCTTCCCCATAATAAGGTGACGGTACCCTTAGTTCCAGAACTGCCCGTGATACCAGATAATCCGAAAGAACCAACAACTCCTACAGTTCCTGAGATACCTGTATCACCTTCTGATAATAAGTATCCAGTAGGAGATATGAGTAAATATGAAATTAGAATACCAAATCCTACTGCCATAAGGACAAGTCAGATTAAGGATGAAGATCAATACAGTAAGAATAGATTTTCTATACGGATACCAGGAGATTATACATCATATTTTGCACAAAACCCTATAACTGTAAGTTCAAATGTAATAAGTGATTTATCCGTATTTGTAAATTCAAATTATGAAACGGAAATATTAGTCTCAACTTCAAAGTTACAGGGCTATGAAATATTTGCTGACTCGGAATATATATATGTAGATGTTGGTAACCCTAGAGAAATATACAAAAATATAGTAGTACTAGATCCCGGACATGGTGGTCCTGCTCCAGGTGCCTACTATTACAATACATATGAAAAGAATATTAACTTTAAGATTTTGTATGAAATCGGTAAGGAATTATTTAATTCAAATACCTCTGAACTTAAAGTGTATTATACCAGGGAAAGTGATGTAGATGTTACCTTATCAAATAGAGCCGCATTTGCCAAAGAAGTAGGTGCTGATTTATTTGTAAGCCTTCACATGAATGCTAATACACAAAGCTCTGTATATGGCACTGAAGTATATTATTCAAAGAATAATAATAAGAAAAATAATGCAGGACTTAATAGTGAAATTCTCAGCCAAATATTTGTAGATAACTTATCTAGTTCACTAGGAACTAGAAATCGTGGGATAAGGTCTGAAAAATATACTGTTGTACATAAAAATACAGTTCCAGCTGTTCTAATAGAACTAGGTTTTATGTCAAATGCCAATGATTTTGCCAAGATATCAGATTCTTCATTCCAACACCAGGCGGCAAAGGTTATCCATGAAACATTATTACAGGTATTTGAAGCATATCGCACAGGTAGATAATAACAGAAAAAATAGCCTC
Organism: Clostridiales bacterium; assembly: GCA_012518935.1. Classification (GTDB taxonomy): domain Bacteria; phylum Bacillota; class Clostridia; order Lachnospirales; family Lachnospiraceae; genus Mobilitalea. The sequence goes on along the minus strand of JAAYRE010000127.1, from coordinate 28,006 downwards.
CTAGAAATATCTTTTCTATATTGACCCCGTTGTATTTGAACGGGGTTATTTTTATGAGAGCAAAGTTGGCAGTGCTCGGCACTAGAGCTTTGCATGCGAAACTCTTGCTTATATAATAGAAAGATTTGGTTGGTTAATAATGTAATTAGTGCTTATTACCTACAAAACTGCCCCAATTTTCCTCTTGTTAATTCCGTATTTAATAATATGGTGGATAATTGACTAGCAAAAGGAGAATTAACTATGAAGAAAATATTATGTTTTATTATTACGGCAGTATTAACACTTTCATTTGTAACTCCTGCATATGCAGATTGGGAAGGTAATTGGAAGCAAGATAAGAAGTGTATTCAAGTTTTTAAGCAGAATAATGGCAAAAATGATAAAGACAAGAAACCAAAGAAAGAGAAGAAAGAGAAAAAAGAGAAGAAAGAGAAGAAGTATAAACCCCAAAAAACTAAGTTCAACTATAAGAAGTCCCCTGTAATAAAAAATGGAAGGTACAAATTACCTGTTAATCCTGTAACAAAAGGTATGGGAGCTGATGTAGATTATAAGGGCGGGGTTTTAACTGTAACTAGGGATAATGTAACAATAGTAATTGATTTTAAGAAAGAGACAGTAACTATTAACGGTACAATCGATAAAACTTCAGATATATTTAAACCAAAGAAAAATAATGGAATGACAGTTTTAATTAAATACATTGCCAAGATACTTGATGTGAAAATTGATATTGATGATGATGAAATTATTGTAGAAGGTCCGAAGTTTGATGCACCTAAGAATATAACAGTTGTACCAGTAGGATCCACCATAATAGACAATACAATTAATACAACAACTCTATATCTAACTGCTACAGCCGATATTAAGGCAGGTCAGGCAACCGGTGGTAGGGCAGAATTGTATGTAGACTCAAGGTTAGTTGCAGTAGACTCATTTATAGGTGCGACAGATACAACAGTTACTTTTAGCACATCTGACGGCACACCTACAAATGAGAAGCTAATGAATCTAATACCTAAAGGTGGAGAAGTTAAGGTTAAGTTATATAATAGTAATAACGAATATGTAACTGCTAAGATGGGTAAGAAATTAGTAGTAGATTATGATGCACCTACTATTACAGGATTTACATCAGCGACTTATGATACTACTAAGCAAGAACTTAATATCTTTGTGACCGGTGCAGGGAAAAAGGGAGATATGGTAGATGTAACAAGAATTTCTCTTCATGATACAAGCCTTAATAGGACCTATAACCTTACAAGTCAGGATAAAACAGGCTCAACAGGTACCGTAAAAGATGCAAATAGACTACTTGTAAAGATAGGAACAGCAGATAAACAGGGGCTAGCAGGTTTTGGTGGCAATGACGTATATATGATTATACATGCAGGTTCCATTAGTAAAGATACTGCAGGAAATACATCTCCAGTTATAAATGTTATGAATACAATTCCGGTTACAATTATAAGTAAGTTAGAGCCAGCGACCAATATTGTCTTAACACCAATTGGAAGTTCGGTTGTAGCCAATACTATTAATAGTTCTACCATTTATCTGACTGCAACTGCCAGTATAAAAGCAGGTCAGGCAGTTGGAGGAAGGGCTGAATTATATGTAGGAGACAAATTGATAGCAACAGATAATGAAATAAAAGAGATAGATACATCAGTTGTATTTACAACTGCTGAAAACACCAATGCAGGACTAAGATCCCTAATTCCTGAAGGTGGGGTAGTATCAGTAAAGCTCTATAATGCCCAAAACGACATGGTTGTTAGCAAGGATAATCCTACTTTAGTAGTCGATTATACAGCTCCTACATTAACAGATATTAGTTCTGTAATATATAACCGTATTGCTCACCAATTATACTTTACTGTAACAGGAGCAGGTGCCATAGGTGATAAAGTAGATGTTACCTTGCTTACAATATATGACCCAGTTTTAGGTAAATATCATCAGTTGACATCATCAAAAAAAGGCTCAACTGGTATTGTAAATAGTGAGAATTCCTTAGTGGTTGATATAGGAGAAATAGATAGAGTGGCACTTTCAAACTTTGATACTTCTAATATGTATATAAATATAGCAGAGGGATCATTGATAAAGGATCTAGCAGGTAATACATCACCTAATTTAGGACTAAGGTCTATTCCTCTTATAGTAGTAAAATAATATAATATAAACGATTTCAATTAATCTACCTATTGATTTTATAGGCTCTATGCCAAGTTTTGAGTTGTGCCTAGGAGCGTATTTATAAGGGTGTTCTGAGGTCCCATGACCTAAGAGCACCCTTATAATCATATAACATTTATACTAATTTTTAATTAATAAACACTCAAAAATATATATCATACATCAATTTCTATTAGTATAGGCCTTATAATATTGCTTAGGGGATAGCTTGAACTCCTTTTTAAATGTCCTGACAAAGGATGAATAATCGCCGAAGCCACAAAGAGAGCAGACTTCCCCTGCCTGCATACCAGTTTTTAAGTAGTCCGATGCCCTTATAACTCTTTTTTTCTGTATGTAATTATATATGGTATAACCTGTTTCTTTTTTAAATAGATGCATAAGATAGTATTTATTAAGATAGAAGTTATTAGCTAGAAGATCAATAGATAGATCATTTTCAAGATTACTATTTATATAGCTTAAAACCTTTTCAATTCTTGCATCATAATGAACATCTTCTAATTTCTTGTTCAGATCCATGCCAAAGAAAAGCCTATTTATTTTAACTATAAGCTGAATAAATAGGGAATTCTTTAGAATTTCGTATCCGAAGCTTTCATCCCTTATGGCGGCTTCCAAATCATCCAAAGTCTGCTTTAGGGAGGGGATATCTCTCTTATTTAGTCTTATCATATTCATCTTTTTTTCTGTTGCCAGTAAGAAACAGCTTTGCAAATCACAATCATTTCTCTTATGGGCATCAAGAAAATATGGATTTAACCATAATATAATTCTTTCATAGGGTACTGATGAATTAATGATTGGCTGATGTATATCATTTTTTCCTACTAGAAGAATATCCCAAGGTTTTAATATATAGGATTTTCCTTCAATAACATATGTAACTTCACCGGACAAAAATACAATTATCTTATTAAAGTCATGATAGTGGAATTCAAATTCATTCTTTTTTTGATCTTTTAGTTTAAAGAAAAGAAAATCTTCATTAAGATAACCTCTTTTTTGCATGTCTTCATTCTTGTAAGTCTCCATAAAGTTACTCCTCCTAGATTTACTAGATTTTAATAATGTAGGTATATTGAATACTTTTAATATATATTGTTTTTTATTTTGTTATAGATTGCTATGTAATTATGTTTTTGTTCTTTATTATGTTTTTATATTTTTATTTTGTTTTACTTCAACTATATTGTAAGTAAGTTGAGCACTAATTGCAATATATTTAACAGAATGTGCAATATATTTTGTAAATAATGCGAGTATAATGGGATTAGAAATAATAAGCATTCATGGGGAGGTATTGTTATGAAGAATTTTATTAAGAGTTACGCTACACCCTTAATATTATTACTATCCATCTTAGTAGGTGGAATTGTTGGAATCATAATGGGTCCAAAAGCCAAGGTCTTAGAGCCTTTAGGACAGATATTCCTTAACTTGATTTTTACTTTAATTGTTCCGCTTGTATTCTTTAGTGTAGCATCTTCCATAGCCAATATGAGTGAAATGAAGCGTCTTGGTAAAATATTAGTAAATATTGTTGTTATCTTTGCAGTAACTGCCATAATATCAGCTCTATTATCCATAGTAGGAGTATACATATTTAATCCCACAAAAGGAATGGATGAAAGTGCAATTGAAAGTATCTTAGGAGATGATAATGCCGAGATAAGCCAAGAAGCAAAGTCCCATTCTTTGCCTGAGCAGCTGGTCAAAACTGTTACAGTCAGTGATTTTTCACAGTTGTTTTCCAAGAGTAATATATTACAACTTATAGTCATATCAGTTATATTTGGTATATCAGTAGCTATGGTAGGAGAGAAAGCCAGGGTCTTGAAGGATTTCTTAAAGTCAGGATCAGAAGTTATGATGAAGATGATAAAAATTATTATGTATTATGCACCTATTGGGCTTGCCTGTTATTTTGCTTCTATTATTGGTCAGCTGGGTGCTCAGATTCTGGCAGGCTATCTTAAGGTTTTCCTTCTGTACTTGGCTTTATCAATTATATATTACTTTGTATTCTTTAGTATATATGCATATGCGGCAGCGGGTAAAGAAGGTTTTAAAGCTTTCTGGAAGAACTCCATAGGTCCTGCAGTTACAGCTCTGGCTACATGCTCTAGTGCAGCTTCTATTCCTGTAAATCTGGTATCTGCTAAAAAGATAGGTATACCTGATGATATTGCTGAAACTGTTATTCCTTTGGGAGTTAGCACCCATAAGGACGGCTCTGTTATAGGGGGAGTACTAAAGATTGTATTCCTCTTTGGATTATTCGGTAAGGATTATAATACTATTCCAACCCTGCTATCCATATTAGTAGTAGGTTTATTGGTTGGGGCAGTTATGGGAGCGATTCCAGGAGGTGGCATGATAGGAGAGATGTTAATCCTATCTATCTATGGATTTCCACCTGTAGCCTTACCAGTTATTGCAGTTATCAGCACTATAATTGATGCTCCTGCAACACTTTTAAATTCCTCAGGAAATACAGTATGTGCCATGCTGGCGGCAAGATTTGTAGATGGGAAGAAGTGGATTAAGAAGAGCGAGTAATTGATATATTATATTGTGCTTGATGCAATAAGGAATTTAAGAATGCAAAAAAGAGACTGATATACAGCCTCTTTTTTGTATTGAAGTCACATCCTATGTTTTACCCTTAGATAGTTATTCTGCAATAACTATTTAACAGTAATTATGCATCTTACCTTTCTACCGTCGACTTGGGCAACAATTTTAGTTGTGCCAGCTGTCTTTGCAGAGACAACTCCGTCAGCAGATACAGTAGCAATGGTTTTATTATATGAAGTCCAACTAGGAATGTTGTCGGTTCCTAGAACTTCCAAGGTGAAATTCTCGCCCTTGTTAAGCTCAATTTCATTATAAGAAATCTTTAGAACCTTAACATCACTAGAAACCATTGTTCCATTTATATTTGCTGTAATCTTAGCAGTACCAGGGCCTTTAGCAGTTACTCTACCTTTACTGTTTACAGTAGCTACTTTTGTATTACTGGATGACCAAGTTACTTTGTCATTTGTACCAGTTATAGCTAAGGTTTTAACGTCGCCAAAGCCGTCTCTTGTAGCACTGAACTTAGGATCATATTCAAGAACAATCGAATCATGATTTATTCCTACTACTGTAATATTACTGGTTATCTTTTTACCGTTAAATGTAGCAGTGATAGTAGCTTTTCCGTTAGATACAGCAGTGACTAAACCTTTGTCGGAAACTGTAGCAATTCTTTTGTTGCTGGATTTCCATTTGACACTATCATTAGCTCCCCATAGGGTAAGCTGAGTAGTATTTCCTGGTGTCAGGGCTACATTTTTCTTGTTCATCTGAACAATTGTAACCTTGGTTTTTAGTGTCCTATTACCAACATAAGTATAAACCGTTGTGCTTCCCCAGCCTCTAGCAGTTATTCTGCCCTTGCTTGACACCGTAGCAGCACGGTTATTTGCTGATTTAAAACTAGGTTTTTGGTTTGTGCCATAAACTTTTAGAGTTCTATAATGGCCAAGCTCCAATGTTAAATCAGTCTCGTTTAAGTATACTTTATTTGCAGCTTCTGCAAAAAACTTATCATTTGTAAAAAGAATTGCAGAAAATAAAGCAATTCCTGCGAGTATGTAGCTTAGATACCTAAACTTCGTCCTCATTAGATGTCCTCCAATCTATCTGGTCAACAAGTTGCAAAAAAATTCAAGATCAGATTCAATACATTAATTTACTCAATCTGACTGAATTTCCTTTTTTATTATAGCTCACCGAGATTCAAAATTCATTAGTAAATTGTTGGGTATGGTAACTGTCTTTTACTATATATGGGAGACATAGTAAAAGACTTGTATGATATGGGAAGAGGTAGGGGAAGTGTAGGGTGCTTAAATATGACTTGTAGAATATGGAATGGGAAATAAATTATGTAGGAAAAAAGACGGCTATCTTTTAATAACCGTCTTTAATAATTATTTTAGGAAGAAAGCATTTTAGGAAGTTTTTAGAAGCCTCCACACAAACATAGGATTAATATAAGTGGTAAGATGCCATCCATACCACCTATACCGCAGGAATTTTTACCGCTACCACAAGATCCGCCACCAAGTAGCCCGTCATTGCCTCCGCACAATAAAAGTAGTAAAAGTATTAAACCCATTGAGTTATTTCCATTATCACATTTATCACTGTAACATTTGTCGTAAGATGCAGATGTTATATCGCTCATTTATAAGCCTCCTTTAGATTGTTATACAGTATAGTATGCAGGAGCATTATATAAATTCTAGAGGGAGTGTGACATAGTCACGTTATGGAAAGATTAGAATATTATTATAAATTTAAAATAACATTGGAAATTATAGGTACAAATGATATAATGACCAAAGATATAATGGCAAAAAACATATTATCAATTAATGATAAAAAACGTCATAAATAAATTAAAAGGGGATTATTATATGTTATCTGTAAACAATGTTACAAAAAAATACGGTAAGCTAGTTGCAAATGATAGTATTTCATTAGGGGTTGCCAGGGGCGAAGTATCCTTGCTACTTGGTCCCAATGGTGCTGGGAAATCCACATTAATTAAATGCATAGCTGGTCTTTTAAAATTCACTGGTGATATTAATGTATGCGGTAATGACAACAAATCAATTCAGGCAAAAAGGGATTTAGGATATATACCAGAAGTACCGGCACTCTATGAAATGCTTACCATATGGGAACACATGGAGTTCATTGCCAGAGCCTATTCTTTGGAGAACTGGAGGGATAGGGCAGAGCATTTGCTAGAAAGATTTGAGCTTGATGATAAGAAAAAGAAACTGGGTAAAGAATTATCAAAGGGTATGCAACAAAAACTTAGTATTTGTTGTGGCTTCTTACCTAAGCCAAAGGTAATTCTCTTTGACGAACCCTTGGTAGGCTTAGATCCTCAAGCTATTAAAGAATTAAAGATTATGATTGTGGAGCAACAAAAAGCTGGAAATGCCATACTTATAAGCACTCATATGCTTGATAGTGTGACTGATTTTTGGACCAGTTGCAATATCATGATGGAGGGTAAAATCGTAGCCATAAGACATAGAAATGAAAATTCAGATGGGGATTTGGAGGACTTATTCTTCCGAATAACTAAGGGGGAAAGATAATCTATGAAAGCCTTAATATATCTTATATTTACTCAAATGAAGAATAGAATTTTAGCACTTCGCAAAAAACCAGGAATGATGATTCTATATGGTCTTGTCCTTCTAATTATGATTGCCTTAGTTATTGTCATTATAATTTCTGATAAACCAACAGATAAAACTTTTTCAGATAGCAGGATATTATATTTGTTCTTAACTGGTTTTGGACTGCTTTATTTATTTACATTTACTTATAGTGGATTATCAACAGGATCTACTTTCTTTAGTATGGCAGATGTGGGACTTTTATTTGTTGCCCCTATATCATCAAAGAAGGTCCTTTTCTATGGTTTATTAAGCACTATAGGTAAGACCATGCTTACCTCCATATTCATACTATATCAGGTTCCAAACCTTTCTAATATGTTTGGTTATGGCTTTATGGAGGTGCTATCTCTATTTTTAATATATGTGGTAATGGTATTATTCTTTCAGATTATGTCCATGGGTGTTTATATCTTCAGCAATGGCAATAGTAATCGCAAGAGGCTGGTTAAAGCTTTGCTCTACGGATTATTTGGGTTAATCATTGTATCTGCATATATAATAATGCAAAAAGAAAATGTGGGTATATTGGATTCCATGAAGTTATTGGTTGATAGTAAGTGGTTTGGCCTATTACCTGGTGTTGGCTGGCCTATTATGTTCTTTAAGGGTGTTCTTGCAGGTTCAATTATACAGGCTGTGGTAGCACTTTCTCTATTTGTTATATTAGGTGCACTATTTGTATCATTATTAACTGCCAATAAAGCAGACTATTATGAGGATGTTCTTTACTCAACTGAGGTCACTTATCAGAGGATAATGGATTATAAAGAAGGTCGAAATGTTTCTTCTGCATCAAATCGTAAAGTTAAGGTCAGCGATAAGGAAAAGAGTATTCTAAAAGGCAAGGGAGCTATAGTATTTGCCTATAAGCATATATTAGAGATAAAGCGAAGCAGTCGCTTTGTATTCATTGATGGCTATACCATCTTTCTTACAATCGCTGCAGGAATTACAGGCTATTCATTAAAAAATGAGATGGGAGCATATATTATGCTTGCCACTTTAATATATATGCTATATTTTATTACCATACTTGGAAGGCTCAAATTAGAATTAATGAATCCATATATTTATATGGTGCCAGAGTCTTCATTTAAGAAATTATTAGCAGCAAGTATGTCTTCCATATTGAAGCCCTGTGTAGATTCTATATTTATCTTTAGCATCTTTGCTATAGTAGGGGGAGCAGGCATTTTACAATGCATATTTATGGCATTAGCATATAGTAGCTCAGGAGCTTTGTTTTTAGGGCTTACGGTTGTATATCAAAGAGTACTGGGTGGACAGCCAAACAAAGTCGCTCAAGTATTTATAGGTATCTTTTTATTATTAATAGTGATTACTCCGGCGGTAACCGTCTCTATATTGATAGCATTATTTGTACTGCCTGAATCTCTGCAGTTCTTATCAACCCTACCATATTCCATGATTAGCTTGATTTCAGCTTTTTTCATGTTCTATACCTGTAGGAACTTACTGGATAATACGGAGATATCTAATAGAATTTAGTAGGTGTTATAATATGGATGCACATCTATGAATGTAAAAGATTATACACACAATATCGTATGCAAAATGGAATTGCGTACAAAATTGTTTGCAAATATGATTAAAATTTGAAAGGAAGAAAAAACATGCTTGAATTCAAATATGATGTACAATTATTAATAGAAGGAAATAATCTTGATGAAGATGTGATAGCTGATTATTTTAATAATAATCTAAAGGGAGATTGTCTACTAGCGGTAGGCGATGAGGAGCTGATTAAGATTCATTTTCATACAAATGAACCTTGGAAGGTATTAGAGTATTGTAATTCTCTTGGAGAGATTTATGATATTGTTGTTGAAGATATGGATAGACAGTCAAGAGGATTACAGGGCTAATTGTACACAGCTGATTATAGCTGGCATATTCATATATACTTAAGGAGGAACAATGCAAGGATATAACTGTATCATGGTATATAATTCAGACATGAGTAAATTGTTGTTCTGTAAAAGGACAGAGGATCCCTACAATGGATTATTTAACCTGGTTGGTGGAAAGATTGATAAGAATGAGGGCGGTTTTTCTGCAGCTTACAGGGAGCTTGAAGAAGAAACAGGAATCGACCAGAGCAAGATTAAGCTAAACCATATGATGGACTTTACTTATTATAATCAGAATTGCTATGTTGAGGTATATGTAGGTATATTAAGTGAAGAAGTTGTCTTGCATGAGGAAAAACATCCCCTAGAGTGGTTATCTGTTGATGAGGATTTCTTTGATTGTGACAGATTTGCCGGTGAAGGTAATATTGGACATATGGTTGAACAGGTAAATATATATGGAATGGGAGAGAAGCAGAAAGAGATTAGTTCAGGACAAATCCCTATAATAAAGCCTATTAGTTCAAATGTTACAAGTATTGGAGTTGATGGGTGTAAAGGTGGATGGGTTGCTGCAATACTTAAGCAAGGTAATTTAATTGTTGAAAAATTTAGTACAATAAATGATATTGTTAATCATTATCCTGAATTCGATGAAATTATTGTTGATATGATCATTGGTTTGCCTAGTAACAAAGATCATGTTCGTCCTGATACATATGCCAGGCGTATTATAAAAGAGAGGGCTTCAACAGTATTTCCATCCCCATGTCGTCAGGCAATAAATGCAAAGACAAAAGCTGATGCTTATATGGAAAATGAGAGGGTTTTGGGGAAGAAATTTACGCCATTGACTCTTGGAATATTTCCCAAAATATTGGAGTTGGATTCTTTCTTTACAGATAATCCTCAATATAAAAACATTATCAAAGAAAGTCATCCTGAAGTATGCTTTGCTAAATTGAATGGACGGACAATGTTATCTAAAAAAATAGATATTGACGGTATTCTAGAACGAATAAATCTATTATCACAGTATATACCAGAGTTGAATCATAATAAACTCACTATATTATCAAAAAGCATAAAATGTAAGATAGACGATATTATAGATGCAATATGTCTATCTGTCACAGCTAATCTAGCAGCACAAGGATATTACGAAACCATACCTAATGACCCTATGATAGATGAAACGGGTCTTTATATGCAGATGATTATACCTAAAGACTGATCTAATATCTAACTAGAGATAATTGTGCTGTAATGAATATTTATATAAAGGAGATACGGAAATGTTTAAAAACTTTGGGAAAATATCCTATAGTGTTAAAGAAAATCAAAATATTAAATAGAATATATATGCACATTTACTAAGATCAAAGAGTAACGACTTTGGTCTTTTTTGATATTTCTATATTTCTATATTTATTAGTAGTTATGAAAGTAAGTATGGGAATGTATGGAATTATTTCTAGATATATGTTAAAATATAGGAGAATGATGTTTTATTCATTTAATATGATGTTGAGAAGTTATATTTTGTAATGTCTTTTAAAACAATTAAGATAATAAATTAAGGAGTATTGCAGGTATGAAAACAACTAGGCTAATAATGATTTTCACTTTATGTTTTTTTATTACTGGTTGTTCGGACTCAAAGACAAGTAATAATTATGATGAGTTAGAAGAGATAAATATTGACATAACAGATAATAAAAACATCAGTAAACCATTAGATAGTGAAGCATTAGATTTTGGCAAAGATATTATTATTTTGAAGAATGCATTAAAGGATGATTCACTGGTTGTAGTAGGTGAAGATGAAGAGGGTTATGGTAAGCTAGGTGTGAATATTAAAGAAGAACATAACCAAGTATTACTTTGTAGAGATCCTGTATAGTGCCAGGAAAATTCACGTAGCCTCCTTACCCAGGGTAAAGGTTACTGATGTTAAGTTTGAGATTTTTGAAGTAGAAGAGTATGCGGATGAAAGTGGTAGTGGGAATACTAATAGGGACTATGATATGGAAATTGGGATTCCCAAGGAATTATATGATAACCATGAGATTTACATTCTCTCATCTGAAATGATCAATGGAGAAATACGTACTGTTGTTAGAAATGTTACAGAGAAAGTTGAAATAGGCCGTTCGAATGAAGATAGTTATGAGATTCTTAAGGGCTTATACGGAATGAACAAGATTATTATAGATGGGTTTGAAATTATTCAGGATGGATGTGAAGTATATGTTATCAATGAATAGATTAAAGCAAAAAAAGAAAACCTTAAGTTGGAATACAAGATCCAAATTATTGCTCCTTCCAAGCCTGATTGGAAGTATTATATTTTTCTTTTGGCCCTACATAAGAGTTTTATATTACTCAGTAATTGATAATCAATTTAGTAGAAAGATAGTGGGCTTAAGCAATTACATGAAAACATTATCAAATCCATATTTTCAGTTAGCCATGAAGAATAGTTTATTACTTATCCTAATAGGAGTGCCTATTATAGTTATATTAGCTATAGTTATATCCTTATTAATTACATATCAGTTATATAAATTCCCCAGGTTAAGGGATGCTTTTATTTTACCAATGCTAATTCCAACAGCAAGTATAGTTGTAATATGGCAGATATTATTTGAAAGATCAACTTCAGTAATGCCTATATATGCCTTGTTTGTCTGGAAGTATATTGGGATATGTATTATTCTTCTTACAGCCGCACTGACCACAATAGACCGTGAAGTATATGAGGCGGCAAAAATTGATGGAGCAAAGATAGGAACAATATATAGGAAAATAACAGTTCCCATGATAGCACCAACTATATTTTTTATAGTATTACTTTCTATAGTTAATAGTTTTAAGATATTTAAGGAAAGTTATCTATATTACGGTAATAAGTATCCACCTAATCATAGTTATACATTGCAGTATTACATGAATAACAATTTTCTTAAGTTCGATTATCAAGCCTTAGCGACTAGTTCAATATTGACATCATTCTTAGTCCTATTGATTGTTGTTATAGGACTAAGAACACAAAGGAGATTTCAGTCATGAGGGAAGAAAAGAGAAGAGGGGTTAAAAATATATTATTATTTATATTAGTTCTTATACTGGCACTGATTTTTGTGTTTCCTGTAATACTTACAGTTTTAGGTTCGATTTATAATGATAATAGATTAAGTATTGATGGATATTACCAATTATTACTAAATTGTTTTCCTTTTTTCGGATTCTTCTGGAATTCAGCTATTTATACAGTGGCGATTACAGGTGGAGTCTTACTGATTTCTATACCAGCTGCCTTTTCCTTCAAATTTGCAAGATTTAAAGGAAAAAAGATAACATTTCTTATATATATTATAAATATGATGATGCCTTTCCAAGTTATGGTTTTACCAAATTATATTGGTTTACGAGATTTGGGGATTATAAATACCCCTTGGGCAATTATATTACCAATGTTTTTTTCTCCATTTGGTGTGGTCGTAACTCATCAATATATGCGAGAACTTGATTCATCACTAATAGAAGCTGCAAGACTTGAAACTAATTCAGTGTTTAAAGTTCTAATTAATTGTGTTATTCCACAGGTTAAGGTATGTATAGTTGCAGTTGGACTTTTTGTGTTTGCAGATGCTTGGAACATGGTTGAGCAACCATTGTTATATGTTAATGATGATAAGCTAAGAAATCTGTCAGCATTTATTGCCAATACAGAGAATTTTGATCCAGCTGTAATGTTACCTGCATCAGTTATATTTCTGATTCCAGTTTTTCTATGTTATCTATTATTTCATGAAGAATTAAAAGAAGGGCTAAAAGTGTAATAAGTTACACCATCTATTCGTTAAACTATCGTTTTGCGAATAGATGGGAATGCATCCTATTCCCAATCCTTCCAAACTTCTGGCTGATAGCTACTGTTGCATGCTTTCCATTACGAACTATGGGTGTTCTTATGAGAACTTAAATATAAGTCCTACTTTTTATATGCTATTGCATCTATCTGAATATGAAGCCCATCAGGTCCACCAATATGGGCAAATTCGGTCTGTATTGTTTTTCTTGCTGGATATTTACCGTTAAAACGTTCCTTGAAAACTTTTTCCATGATAGGAATATTCCATGAGTCTCTTAGCAAAACATCCATTTTTACAACAGAATCTAAAGCCAAATCAATTTGTTTTAATCGATTTTCCATATCATCAATAGCTCCATTAACTTGTGCTTCAAATGATTGTCCAACATTCCCGACACAAAAGTTTAAAAACACAAAATCTCCTGCTTCAACCATTTCTGAATAAGCATACTCTTGATTAATATTGTATCTTTTAATTTCACTCATAATGTTTCCCTTATCCTCCTAAAGACTAAATTTATATAGATTAAGCTCTGATAGATATTTATATTGGTATTAACTCATATTTGAAGGAGGGGGACGACTCCTCCTTCTTTTTTTAATGGTATTTGAATACTCTATCCAGATTTACTCATTCTCTTCTACTTTTCCTATAAATCTCAAATTTTCTTTTCCCTATCAGCTGTCTTTCAAGTCTTTGATAAAGATCTGTTTGAATCTTTTGCTTCTTATTCATACAGACGCAGATTATTGTTTCACTCCCACACACTGATGATAAGGCATTCATCATTTGATTTATTCCCCCATTACCTTGGTCCCATTCAACCATATTACCGTAAGGAACATCGGTAATTATAATATCAGGGGTAAATGGTAATTCTGAAACCTCAAGTGCATTCTGATTGAATATTGAAGTTCTTACTTCCTTATCTATTAGTTGCTCTATCCTGTCTATGCTTTGTAACGCTTCTAGGTGGGATGTTTTATTGTATTTTTGATAAAGATCTTCTAGTTCAGCTCTTCGCTTATTGATACCGGATTTTGATAACAAGCTTAGATTATCCTGTGCTAATCTAATACTTTCCTGATTTATATCACTTCCATATATCATTGATATTGTATTGTTTTTTAGTAACCCTAAGATTGTAAGCATATAGGCCCCGCCACAACAACAATCGTAAAGGGTTATATCCGTCTTTTTACCTGAATAGCTAAGACATCGTTCATATATTTCCAAGGATAATCTTACAGGAAAGGTAGGCTCACCACCTACATGATATATTACTCTTCCACTGGCGAAATCTTCATAATTTTCTTTTTTTGCATATTTGTATTCCATGATACTTATTCTCCATATTATAATTAAGAATTCTAATATAAATTACTAAAACAATCGAGATCATCTACTTATTTGTTTTAAATCTTTTATAGTTTTCCATAATATCTAGGAACTTATCGGCATCTCCCCCATTATCTGGATGATATTCCTTAACACGCTCCTTAAATTGCCTTATAACATCATCATAATTTGAATCAAGGGGAAGCTCTAGCCTTGTTAGAAGATCTAAATCTATAAAGGATTTGTCTGACAAACCCCTTTCTGTATAAAACCAATAGTAGACATGATAGAAGAACTCTTCTATCACGTCCTTAAATTCATCCTTAGTCATAAGAGCAAGTCTCTCAAGGGTATATTTGGCATCAGTATTAGAACCTTCCTTTAAGTCAAAGAATTTGTTCCATATAAGCTCCTTGTTACTTAATGGCCTGTTATATACTTTCTTAGGATGGTATATCATTTCTTCATAATTATAGTGATTTGAACTAAGGCTATTAGAGCGTATTTTAATTTCAAACTTCTTAAGATTTCTTATTGTTCGTTTTATATCATCGCATTTTTTTGAATGTAGAGACATAACTCACAACCTATCTATATAATCTTTACAAAAGGTGCCAGGCACAGTTGACAATATGTTAACTGTGCCTGGCACCTTATATTAAAATCTTTGCTCACTTACAATTCGTTCTAATTCCATTACTTCAGTTCGTGATAAGTCTTGATTCTTAAGATAATCAGATAAAAAGGTATTTAAGGAACCGTTAAACAATTTATTAAGTAATGCTTTTGTCTCTATGTTTTGTACGGCTCTCTTTGATATGGCTGCACGGCATAAAAAACCAGGATCTTCTCTTTTAATGGCACCTTTATCTATTAAACGCTTAATTACAGTATAGGTAGTGTTCTTCTCCCAACCGATATATTCTTTAATAATCTTCGCAATATCTTTGGCAGCTAAAACTTTGTTGGACCATAATAATTCCATAACATTTAATTCACCCTCATGTAATCGTATCTCATTCGTTGCCACTATAAGTTACACCCCTTTAATTATACCTATTATTCTACAAATGTAGAGAACATATACATAACCATAATCAGCTAATCAACATTGTCCCATGGAAAAAAATATTCTAGGTGAACACCAGATAGAATATTATGATTAGTATGTATTAAAATGCTATACTATGTAAGTAGTATAGCATAAATGCTGTCAACTACATGTGTAGTTTGAGTCAGTAATTATATTCTATAGGAATAGAAAATGAATGTCAAGTCTATTTTAAAATGAACTTTACAAATCTTTATCGAATATATTACATAATTATACTAAATATCCGGTTGTATTATTTTATGTAACAGGGCTATTGTAATATATAATATTTTACAACCGGTTTTTGTATTAATTATAGTACAAGTAATTGTAGCTTTATATACAAAATGTAGCGTAGTAAGGAACGTATTTGACATTATTTGAAAAGTCGAAGTTCTTAGCTGATATTTTGATGGAATATGGAATGTCAATCTTCTGTTTTAGTACACTAATACTTTTAGATCTGGTATTGGTACCGACAAAGACTTCAATGGGAACTAGCTCATCTCTTTTTATTAGCAAAAAGTCAACCTTGGCCATGGAATCAGATTCCCAAAAGACAATAGGATAACCATTGGATTCTAGATTCATAGCAACATAATTTTCAAGTAGACCTTTTTCTATGGGCTTTTGAAAAGGTGGGGGAGATTGTTTTACTAGTTGGGTATAGAGTAGGCCTACATCAGATTGATAGAGCTTAAAGTTATTTATATCTTCTATATTTAGTTTATTTTCTTTAATTATTGACTTAAGGTTAGGAAGATCCTCTGTAGCAATCTTGTAACTGGCTATAACATAATTATAGTCTGAAAGACCTTGGATTGCCTCTTTATACATGGCATGGGTAGTTCCCTTACGAATTATATTGTACTGGAACTTCTTATTCTCCTTCATTAGCTGAAGAGGCAGGCTGTTTAATACCTGAATCATCTTAAAAGCATCGCCATCAGAATTTATCTGACTAAGGTAATTCTGATATGTACCTGAAAGTAGATTGTGCCTCTCAGGAATATTTGAGCTATTATTAAAGTTCAAGTATTCATTAATAATACCAGGCATACCACCTATCTGAAGATAAAGCTTGTATATGCCAAGTAATTCTTTATGTACAATGTCTGGTACTTTTTTATTGGTTTCAAAATGGGTATATATAGTCTCAATATACCACTCCTTTGCAATTGCTACTAAGAATTCATCAAATTGCATTGGATAGAGTGGAATATGATTAAATAGGTTGATTTTCTCTTTTGCTATAGGATTACTGGAGATAGCTATAATCCTTGGAAATTCTCCAGTAAATTGAAGTGACATCAACATCTCAATAGCTGGGGGACAATGACTTATTTCATCAAGAATAAGGACTCTGCCTGTATTGTTTATATTATTTGTGCCGATTTCATTATTATCATCAACTTCTATATGAAAATACTCTAACATATGTTTTACAAGCTTATAAGGATCCTTTTCATTAAATATTTTACCTGCATATCCATCATGTTCAAAGTTCAGATAAAAAGTATGGTCAAAAAAAGCTTTAGAAAAATCATATGCTAGATATGTTTTTCCAACGCCTTTTGCACCGGTTATTAGAACCGGTCTTACATCTGAAGTTTGTTGCCATTTTAATAATTGATATATAGCGGTTCTTTTCACGATGATAATCCCCTTGTTTTGGTCATCTTAATTTTTCAAGTAAATCTGTAAAATAGCTTGGAAGTGGTGCAGTAAATTCTACATATTCATTAGTTCTTGGATGATTGAACCCGAGAACTCCTGCATGTAATGCCTGTCCTTCCAAATGAAATGGATCTTTAACAGGTCCATATACTGTATCTCCCAGTATAGGATGATGAATACTCGACATGTGGACACGAATTTGATGAGTACGGCCTGTTTCTAATTGACATTCAATATAGGCATACTTATTACCAAGGTTTTCAATTAAGCGATAATTGGTGGCTGCGTATTTGCCATTTTTTACATTAACAGCCATCTTCTTTCTATCCCTTGGATGTCTTCCAATGGTTGACTCTACTCTTCCCCTGTCCTCTTTGAATTTATTATAAACTATTGCCTGATATCTTCTTGTAATTGAATGAGCCTTTAATTGCTCTGCTATTGAGTGATGGGATTTATCGTTCTTGCAGGCCACAAGTACTCCTGTTGTATCCTTATCTATCCGGTGAACAATACCCGGTCTTAATACCCCATTAATTGCAGATAATCTGCCTTTACAATGATATAATAATGCATTAACAAGGGTGCCACTGCCATGACCGGGAGCAGGATGAACTACAAGACCTTTATGTTTGTTGATGATAATAATATCCTCATCCTCATATATAACATCAATAGGAATGTTTTCTGGGACGATTTTAGTCTCTATAGGCTCAGGTAGGTATAAAGTTATGGTTTGACCGATTTCAACTCTAAAATTGGATTTTACGGCCTTGTCCCCCACATACACCCTATCTTCACTTATTAGCTTCTGCAGATAGGACCTGGTATAGTCGTCTAGCATAGCAGTCAAGTATTTATCAACCCGTTCTTTATGATGACTTTCTTCTACATGTAGCACTTTTTTATTATCAGATAAGGAGACTGAGCCTATATCATCTGTATCTGATATCAAATCATCCTCATCTGAAGCTAATAATACATCCTCATCTGAATCTAAGTAAATATCATCATTATTAATTTGATTTATCATTATCATTTTCCTTTTTTGCTTTTTTAATGATGTTATCTAGAAAAACAAAATCATCTTCCTTATAATAGAAAATCCCCAGTATTAATAGTATAACACAGGAAAAGGTCATATAATTGTCTGCAATATTAAATATGGGAAAATCAATTAACTCAATGTATATAAAGTCAACTACATACTTTAAGGAAGCACGGTCAATAAAGTTACCAATTGCCCCTGCCAATATAAATACCCATGTTATTTGAATAGGTAGGTATCTTTTTGAGTTGGGTATCTTAAAGTATATAAAGATTAATAGAACAATAAGTATAATAGTTAATATTGTTAGAAAATCTGTTTTCCCTGATAATATGCCCCATACAGCTCCTGTATTTTCATGATACTGAAACTTAAGTACTCCAGGAATAATAGATATACCGTCAGTACCTTTTAGTCTAGTAGAGGCCCATGATTTAGTAACTTGGTCAATGGCCACCAGTAATATAACATATATTAAGTGTCTTATTCGCTGTTTCATTTATCACATTCCCATGCCTTTCGTATAAGCTTTTATCTTAAATATCTTTATCTAATTAATCTATAACAAACCCTATTGCTTCAAGCATTTCGTCCTTCGATACACTGGTATCTATAAAGGCAGTACCTATATTCTTTAATAAGATAAATTTTATTTTATTAGATTGCATTTTTTTATCAAGCTTAGTAATAGAATATATGTCTTCAGGATTTAAACCCTCAACCTTTGTAGGAAGGTCATATTCATTAATTAATTCAATTATACCATCCAATTCATCCTTAGAGATTAAAGCTCTCTTATAGGAAATATAAGCGGCAGCCACCATGCCTATGGCAACACATTCACCGTGTAAAAGTTTAAATTCCATAAGCTTTTCTATAGCATGACCGATTGTGTGGCCAAAGTTTAGAAGGGCCCTATCTCCTTTTTCCTTTGGGTCTTTTTCTACAACATCCTTCTTTATAAGGCAACTTCCTATAATCATCTCTTTCAGCAAGTCAAATTCCAGATTACTGATATGACTTTGATTATTACTTAGCCATGAATAGTAATTGCTATCTTTAATAAGGCCATGTTTAATGATCTCAGCCATTCCAGCATTAAATTCCTTCCTAGGTAGTGAGTCTAAGGTGGAAAGGTTCATATATACCAGCTTGGGTTGATGAAAGGCTCCTATCATATTCTTATAGGACTTAAAATCAACACCGGTCTTTCCTCCGATACTGGAATCAACCATGGACAATAAGGTGGTTGGAACCTGGATATAATCAATACCCCTAAGATAAGTAGCTGCTATAAACCCCGTCAAATCTCCAGTTACACCGCCCCCTAGGGCAATAAGTATATCATTTCTATCAAACTGCTCCCTTATTAACACCTTATAAGCTTCACTTACAGTATCAAGATTCTTGCTATTTTCCCCTGCTTCAAAAGTAAAGCTTAATACTTTATTGGCCAAGGGTTTAAGAATATTACTTACTTCATCTAGATAAAAGCTACTTACATTAGAATCGGATATTATCAAAAAACGCCTATTATTAAGGTCTAATGCAGATAGGGCTTCCCTAAGTGTATTAAAATCCTTCTGAAATATAATAGAATATCCAGGTCTGTTATCATAATTTACAATTATTCTATCTTCATACATAAAAAATTGCATAACCACATCCTATAATCCTAAGACGAGGTTATGCTTCCTCCTTGCCTATGTATAATCTAAAGACTATCATCCTCTATATTGATAAATTCAAATATCTCTTGTGTGTCAGGATTGTTGTTATCGACTTTATCATTATTATGATTTTTAGGATCTTCTTGCTGTAGGGCCTGGGATTTCTTATTATCTTCATCCTTTTCTAGGCCCATCCATTGTTCCCTATATGAAAAATCCAGGGTGTTTATGGAGAAACTAGAGCTATCCAAAAGCTCCATCTGAGCCTTTAAAAGATTTTTAAAATGAGCCTTAAACAAATCATATTGCTTTAATAGGTTTAAGGTTTTATGCTCTAACATCTCAGATTGCTTTAATGCCTGGGATTCAATTATCTTTGCATTTGTCTTGGCATCAAGGATAACTGCCTCCGCTTCCTTACGGGCAGTTGACTTTATATCTTCTGCAGTTTTCTCGGCTATGACCAAGGCTTTTTGCAGAGTTTTTTCAATGGATTTGTAATACCTGATGCTTTCTTCTAAGTCATTAACCTTCTTTTCAAGATTCTCATTCTTCAAATATAATTGCTCATAATCGGCAGAGATATTGCTTATTAGCTTGTCTACTTCTTTTTTGTCATATCCTAAACCGCTTTTTAATGTTATTTCACGTAATTCAGATGGTGTCAGCATTCTTCTACTCCTCCTACATCCATGATATTAATATTAAAATTGGTGTATGATAGGGTATGCAATCGCTAAATTCATTGATACAGCAATATCTTAACTAAACATCTTCCCTTTTTAGTTTGATTTACCATTCCTGCAAAGATAAATTTGCCATATCCTCGGACAGATACAATATCATTTTCCTTTAGTATATATGAGTTGGATAAAATATTTTTACTATTTACAAATACTTTACCCCCGGAAATATATCCTTGTAATCTGCTTCTTGAGCCTTTTAATGCAAGTGCCAAAATACTGTCTAATCTAAGGGCAGAAACAGTACCGGTAATCTCTTTTAAGTTAGGTTTATATATGAAATCCTGTCTATTTATCAATGATGTGGTTACTACTGTATGTTTTACCCGTGTTAAATTATCAATAATAAAGTCATGTATAGCCGAATTACAAAATAGATAGCTTTCATTATCATTAATTATGATGTCGCCAATTTTACTTCTGTCAATTCCAAGGTTTAGTACAGCACCAAGAATATCACGGTGACTAAGCTTGTCGGAGAATTTCTTATTTAGAGGGGAAATATGAAGACAGGATATGGGAAAATCAATTTCACTTTCCTTCTCTAGGCTTTGATTACCACAAAAACAAAGTATTTTCCTTTCAGCATCTGAAAAACCGCCACTGGCAAAATACTTTATCTTAGGTAATTTATTTTTCATTCTGATTAACATGTCTTGTTCATATAAATTCAAGAAATCAGAAAACATTAAAATTCCCCGAGTGTCTGCCTTATATGCAAGATCATGAAATCTCTTCTGTAATAGTAGCTCTTCTTTATTCATTAGAATCTCGTATTAATTGTAGGGGGATCAAAATTGTCATCATCCCTTATCATATCCAAATAATCACCTGAAATATCCACTGTATCAGGAGAAACTATGAATATAGAATTGGATATGCGATGCAGCTTGCCATTAATAGCGTATACGGAGCCTGATACGAAATCCATAGTCCTTTGTGCAAGCTTGTCGTCAAAGCCTTCAAGATTAATCACCGTAGCTCTTCCCGTCAAAATCATGTCACATATTAATTGAGAATCATCAAAGGAAGTTGGTTTCATTATGCAGACTTCTAATCCCTTTGGAGTTGTTCTTATAGGTACAACCTTACCTGCAGAGCTTCTATCCACTCCCCTCACCCTTTCTTTTTTGTACTCGTTATGTACTTTCGGTTGACGCCTTGGCTTCTCATCAAATTCGTTGTTTT
Organism: Clostridiales bacterium; assembly: GCA_012518935.1. Classification (GTDB taxonomy): domain Bacteria; phylum Bacillota; class Clostridia; order Lachnospirales; family Lachnospiraceae; genus Mobilitalea. The sequence goes on along the minus strand of JAAYRE010000127.1, from coordinate 6,034 downwards.
TTGACTTTTTATCGAAGAGTGTGGATTTGGACTCAATAATGTCATCATCTAAGAAGTCATCGTCGAATCCGTCATCTTCAGTTAATTTCATAGAATTTAAAAAATTCTTAAAAATATTAGGCATCCTAATTCTCTCCTATCTATTTTGACTTTATATAAATAATTGGTGGATTAATAGTTCCTAGCACCAAAGATACCTGTCCCAATACGAACCATAGTAGAACCTTCTTCAACTGCAACCTCATAATCTCCTGTCATACCCATTGAAAGAATATTAAAGAAGTCCCTATTGAAATAAGTATCTCTAAACTCATTATCAATGTTTTTGTATTTTATGTCAATAAATAATTGTCGCAATTTACTAAAATGCTTCCTATTTTTTTCTGAATCTGTAACATATGGGGCTATTGTCATCAAACCTCTAACCCTTATATGGGGAAATTTAATTAGTTCATTAAAAAGTTCTAACAGTTCATTTTCTTTTACACCGAATTTAGTATCTTCATCTGCTACATTAACTTCAATAAGAATATCGCAGATAAGATTTTTCTTGGCTGCTTCCTTCTCAATCATTTCCCCTAGTCTTAGAGAGTCTACGGAATGGATTAAAACAGCCTTATCAATAACTTGTCTAACCTTGTTACGTTGAAGGTGTCCAATCATATGCCATTTCATAGTCTGGCCATATTTATCCTTAAGTTCATCATACTTCTTGCTCAGATCCTGAACTTTATTCTCACCAAAATCCCTTAGTCCAAGTTCAAAAGCATTCTCTATCATTTGTAGGGGCTTGGTCTTGCTTACAGCAATTAGGGTAACCTCAGAAGGATCCCTACCTACCCTTTGACAAGCCTCTTCAATTCTCTTCTTTATGTCAATAATACGTTTTTCCAAAATATAAATCAATCTCCCTTCAGTCATCTTACCAGGTCTAATATATAATTTTTTGTTCCACTACTGTAGTATAATCTAAAGCAATGTGATCATATTGTGAAAGTCCATAGGAAGTATCCTTTTTTATAATACAGTAGGATTCATTTTGATAGATTATCTCTATACGATTAAAAACAGCATAACCCATATTAACATTATATACTCCTGTTAATTTGTCCGTTATGGACAACTGATATCTATTACCCTCAGTTGATTGTATCCAAGTACCGTGGGCAAATTGGTTGGTATCTACATATCCATATGTATCATTCTGATAGTATATATCGGCAGAAACAAAGATTAATTTAACTTTACCAGTGTCTTTGTCATATTCTTCCTTAACCAATCCTTTTTCATCAGTATTGCCTCCGCTAGTAAAATAATTAAGAGGCACCATATAAAATTCTTTTGTGGTTACTGCCGATAAGGGAATCTTAAGACCCTTTATTGCTTCTAAGTGAAGCTCTATATCCAAATAACGATATTCCAAGTAATTGGATAAATGCTTGTCCATAATAAGTTCAGCATAATATGAAAGGTCTATAGGACTTTGAAATAGGTTGACTGGTGCTGTATATGTAAAACCATCATTTAAAATAGTAAAATCTATCTTATCTTTTCCTAAAAGCTTTTCATATTGCTCATTAGTAATTGGAAGGATTATAGACCAAAGTTCTGAGGTAACCAGCTTGTAGACAGGGGTGCCAACAGCTATTAATTCTGAAGAACGCAGGGGCTTTCTTAGATAATTATCAGTAATAAACAAATCCTTGATAATATTATCTTTTCTTATGGATTCAAGGTTATCCAAATAATAAGAAATTACACCACTTTTATTACTTTTGAATACCTCATAGGTATAGGCAAAGCCAGTTTCTTCTTGTATCTTAAGACCCTTTTCAAGCATGTTTTCATTTAATATGTCCAGCATGGTGCTTTCAACCTGGTCCTTAAAATTATAAACATAGGTAAAATCAGAATCCGAATAATTTTCATGAAATTTCTTAATCTTGTATTGAAACTGCCTGATATTATCTGTGGAAAGAGTAACCGCTTCATCTTGGCTGGTGATAATATCAATTATCTCAGTGCTTTCATCTACGGAGTAAATTGATGAATTCTTAGCAACCCTATCTCCTTCATTATGAAAATAATATATGAAACCAGCCTTAGGGGTTGAAACCAACTCTTCATCACGAAGTATTAGACCGGTTATCCTATTATCAATAATATTAAACCCTTCATCTACTTCATATATAGATATATGTTCTTTTGTAAAATAGATATATATATTAATAGCAATATATAGGAAGAGTATTAAGAAGATAATTATGCCAATATTTATAGTTTTTCTTTTTTTAAATTTAACTACTCTCTTATCTTTACTCAAAAATTCGCCTCCATCTATGCTATTCGAATATATTATACTTAATAAAATCAATAGATACAAGCTATATCTTTTAATTAAACAATGCATAAATACGAAAAATATGTAAATTATAATAACAGAGATTTTTCTCAATGGTAGGTTTAATAAATATATCCAGCTATAAATTAGAATGGAGGGTTATCATGAAAACATTAGATTATATTGCACTTATCCTTGTAGCCATTGGAGCTATTAACTGGGGCTTAATAGGATTTTTTGAGTTTGATTTGGTGCGAGTTATATTTGGAGATATGACTATGGTTTCCAGAATAATCTATGCACTTGTGGGTATCGCAGGATTATATTCCTTAAGCTTCTTTGGCAGATTAACTAATGAAGATTAAAACAGTTATATATTATATAATGCCAAAAAATCAGGGCTGTTATTAACAGCCCTGAAACTATATATGTTTATAGGAACCTAGATATATGAAATAATTGGTCTTAATTAGACCTTATTATAGATTACAAGGATACTATTACATTATCTTTCATATTATCTGGAATTTGTTCATAATTCAAAGAGACACTGGCACATATGTTTATCTTAAAATGATTTGATATTTCCTCCAGCTTGTTAAATACACGCTCTATATTATCATCATTGATATAAGCGATGGTTAAGAAACTATCTAAGAAAATAGACTGTAAATCATGATCACAAGAAATAATACCACTAATAAATCCTAAAAACTCATCTTCACTCTCAATATGGTAATCCTTAACATTGATTAATCTTATCTTGTTGGAAAGCTCATACATATGTTTGTTGCTTTTATCCAGGTAGACAATGTTGCCTGTTGCAGAGCTTACTTCCTTGTTAACCTTCTCGATAAGGATTTTAGTTTTGCCTTTACCCTTAGTACCTGCAATAATCTGTATCAATGTAATCTCCTCCTTATGATGGGCTCGCAAAGGTCTTGCGTTGCCAATATTTATAAATAAATTTGTAAGAAATGTATAAAATATTTTATTTATAGATAACATTATAGTACAAATGGACAGTAAAAACAACAGTAAAATCCATTCTATAGCTGTAGAATATACATAATAAATTCTAATTTTCTTCTGTTATCAATGAAAATAAATTATCCATATCTGCATATAAATCATCACTACTATCTGCCTTAAGAATCATAGAGATATATTGTACATTATTGCCATCTTTAAATGATAATATCAAACAATTACCTGCTTTGTATGTAACCCCAGTTTTTCCGCCATGAATTATAATACCTTCAGGGGTTTCTTTTGCACCACTAAGATAAAGATTTGTGGTTTTAAAGGTTTTGCTTAGCTCCTGCTTATCTTTATCAAAATAATTAGCAGTATAAGAATCTTGACTGATGATATTAGTGAAACTATCATATTTTATCAGTTCATTAAAAATTAGATACATATCATAAGCAGTTGAGTAATGGTTATCATCATGTAATCCATGGGAATTAACAAAATTAGTTTGAACAGCACCTATTTTTTTGGCTTCACTGTTCATGATTTTAACAAAATCTTCTTCACTTCCACTAATATGCTCAGCAACAGCTATGGCTGCGTCATTACCTGAATATATTAAAAGACAATGAAGCAAGGCATCCAGCTTTATGGTATCTCCTTCCTTAAAACCGCATATTTTTGCTCCCGGCTCCTGAATATGTGATGCATTATAAGAAATGGTAACAGTATCTGTTAATTCTCCAAGTTTTAATGCTACTAAAGCAGTCATAAGCTTAGTAAGGCTAGCTGGATATAATTTTTGATATTGATTTTTTGAATAAATTGTTCTAGTATTGCTAGTGTCACAAAGAAAAGCCGCCTTAGAATTAACCAACTGCTCATCTATATCATATTCATTTTCACTAATAACCACTAAATCCTCAGCAAAAAAATCCGCCTCGGATAAATTAAATGAATAATCATTTGCCGTGGTTTTTACATGGTCTTCATATGATAGATAAAGATCAGAGGAATTCTGGCAGCCCCCCAGTGGGATTACTATTAATAATAATATGGCAACTAACCGTTTTTTCATGGAATCCATCCTTTTTGTAGAAGTAAGTCTAGTTCTTAAACAAATCTCTCCAATCCAAATCCCCTCGTTCTAAAGCTTTAACTAAAAGCTCAGCAGTGGCAAGGTTTGTTGCCAGAGGGATATTATGTTTGTCACATAGTTGAAATATATCGCTAACATCTGGCTCATGTGACTTAGGAGTCAAAGGATCTCTAAGAAATATAACCATATCAATCTGGTTGTGCTCTATTTGAATTCCTAATTGTTGTGTTCCACCCAAATGACCGGCAAGATATTTGTGAACCGTAAGATTGGCCACTTCTTCTATAAGCCGCCCTGTTGTGCCTGTTGCATACAGGGTATGTCTACTTAAAATTCCACGATAAGCAATGCAAAAGTTTTGCATTAACTTTTTCTTTGCATCATGGGCAATCATACCAATATTCATGCGTCTACCTCCTAGCTATATATTGTAAAATAAGCATAGCAAAATATCAAATCACAGTAAGTTATCTTCTTTCCTTTTTTGGTTGTATCCTTATATTTAGAATAATTCCAATGGCCATCATACTACTGATTAAAGAACTTAATCCTTGACTTAAAAACGGAAGGGGTAAACCAGTATTAGGTAAGATTGCTGTTACAACTCCTATATTAATAAAAATTTGGAATGCAAACATTGAAGCAATTCCTACAGCTATAAGCATACCCATTCTATCTGGTGCATTTTTTGCAGTAGTAAGACACTTATATATAATAAATGCTAATAATAATAATATTAGACAAGAACCAATAAACCCCAGCTCCTCACCTGCAACAGAAAAGATAAAATCACTTTCTGCAACTGGAACATGTCGATATCCTCGTAAATTGGATGTTTCCTCTGTAAGCTCTGAAAGAGTTTTTCCTATTAACTGACCTGAACCAATGGCCTGAATAGAATTCTCCTGTTGATACATGGTCTCAGGGTACTCTTCTGGATTTAATATTGAAAGAATCCTATCTTGTTGGTAAGGCTCTAATAATTCCTGGTAATCCTGCTGTACATACCAAAATAAACCCATTACTAAAGGTATTCCTATAATAACAATAGGGAGTATTATCTTCCAGCTTAAGCCAGCAGCAAATATAAGAGAGACAAATACCAGGCCAATAACAATACTGGTAGACAAATCAGTCTGTGTTAAAATTAGGTAAGTAGGTACTGCCATTAATATGACTGATATTGTTATAAATAAAAAATTATTTATCCTATGCTGGAATATTGTAAATAGCTTGGCAAAAAATAATATAAATATTATTTTCGTTAACTCTGATGGCTGTAATTCAAAGAATTTTAAATCAAGCCAACGTCTAGCATAATAATGCTCAACCCCTATTAATTTAACTAATACTAGTAATACAAAATTAATAAAGTATAAGACAATATAAAATTTACAGATTAAATGATAATCTATTAGGGACATTATTAATGCAATAAATAGTCCACCAAATAAACCGATTATCTGCTTTTTGTAATCATCTGGTTTTACTTGCTTAATCAAAAATATACCTATGGAAATAAGCATAGTGGTAACTATAAGCAAGGATATATTATATCTCTTGAAATCATATTTCTTAAAATTAAACATCCTCAAGCATCCTTATTTCTTAGAAGACTTCAT
>JAAYRE010000126.1 GCA_012518935.1 Clostridiales bacterium | reverse complement strand
TAATGATAAAAGTATTAAGTGAAGACTTTGGTAATCCTTCTTCCATGCATATGCTTGGGGTAAAAGCAGAAAGGTACATGAAAGAAGCTGCAGCTAATATTGCAGACACCCTAAAGGTGGAGCCCAAGGAGATAATATTCACATCTGGAGGCACTGAGGCTAATAATCTAGCCCTTATTGGAAGTGCTCTGGCAAATCATAGAAGGGGCAAACATATTATAACAAGTAGGATTGAGCACCCTTCAGTACATCAGCCCCTGGTTTATTTATCGGAGAATGAATTTGATGTTGATTTTACTGCGGTAGATTCCACAGGGAAGATTATGAAGGACAAACTGTATAGTGCTATAAATGAGGATACTATCTTAGTATCTCTTATGCATGTTAATAATGAAATTGGTACAGTACAAGATATTGAGGAAATTGCCAGAGAAATTAAAAAAATAAAAAAAGATATTATTTTTCATGTGGACACTATTCAAGCTTTTGGAAAATATAGAATTTATCCAAAACGTCTAGGAATTGATCTTCTTACCATCAGTGGCCATAAAATACACGGACCAAAAGGTATCGGAGCACTCTATGTAAGTGAAGATATAAGGATAAAGCCTATAAGCTTCGGTGGAGGCCATCAAAGGGGACTGCGCTCAGGTACAGAAAATGTTCCTGCCATAGCTGGTCTAGGACAAGCTGTAATAGAGCTTTATGAGAATTTCGATGAAAAAGTCCAGCATATGTATGACTTGAAGAGCCATTTGATTAAGGAAGTAAGTAAATTAGAAGGGGTAAATATTAATGGCTTACCCTTAGAATGTACAGAAAAATATGAGATGGAGCATATAAAAAAGACTGCTCCCCATATTATTTCAATAAGCTTTGAAGGGGTACGAAGTGAAGTGCTTCTTCATGCACTAGAGGATAGGGGTGTCTATGTGTCAGCAGGATCAGCCTGTAGCTCTCATCATCCTACCCCTAGCCCAACTCTTACAGCTATTAACATACCCAAGAACCTCTTGGATTCCACAATAAGAGTTTCACTATCTGATATGAATACAAAAGAAGAGATAGATTATGCTTTGGAGCAAATAAAAGAGATTATTCCTCACTTAAGAAGATTTACGAGGAAATAAAGCAGAAAGGTTAGGATAATAAATGTTTAAGGCATTTTTAATAAAATACGGAGAAATTGGATTAAAAGGAAAGAATAGATACTTATTTGAGAATGCACTTCGAGATAGGGTGGCAGAGGTACTAAAGCCCTTAGGCCAATATATAGTGTCTAAGGAGCAGGGGAGAATATTCGTGGAATGTCCAGATGATTATGACTATGAAGAGACTGTTAAAGCCATACAAAGAGTCTTTGGCATATCGTCATTTAGTCCTGTTGTAGTAATCGATAGTTCAGAATGGGATACTCTAACAAAGGGCGTAGGGGACTATGTTGAGTCCATGTATCCTAATAAGAACTTTACCTTTAAGGTTATGGCAAAGCGTGCCGATAAGAATTATCCCATGACATCACCTGAAATATGCAGGGAGATGGGAGCATATTTACTTGAAAGGTTTTCTGAGCTTAAGGTTGATGTACATGAGCCTGAGGTACGTTTAACGGTTGAAGTACGCAATAAATCCTATATATATTCAATAGCTATTCCTGGCCTTGGGGGTATGCCTGTTGGCACCAATGGAAAAGCAATGTTACTATTATCCGGTGGTATCGACAGTCCTGTAGCAGGATATATGATATCAAAAAGAGGGGTATCCTTGTCTGCTGTTTATTTTCATGCCCCCCCCTATACCAGTGAAAGGGCCAAACAGAAGGTGGTTGACCTAGGACAAAAAATATCCAAATATACAGGAAGAATGAAGCTCTACGTGGTGAATTTTACAGATATTCAGCTATATATATACGAAAAATGTCCCCATGATGAGTTGACTATTATCATGCGTAGATATATGATGCGGATAGCAGAGCATTTTGCAGAGCAGGAGAATTGCCTGGGACTTGTTACGGGAGAAAGTATAGGACAAGTGGCCAGTCAGACCATGCATAGCTTGGCAGCAACCAATGATGCTTGTACTATGCCCGTATATAGACCCTTAGTAGCTTTTGATAAGCAAGATATTGTAGATGTTGCCGAAAAGATAGATACCTATGAAACATCGATCCAACCCTATGAAGATTGTTGCACTATATTTGTAGCCAAACATCCTGTGACAAAACCTAGTATTAAGAAAATCCGAAATTCTGAAAGAAAGCTGGAAGAAAAAATTGATGAGATGTTAGAGGCGGCAATTAATAGTGTAGAGATTATTGATATAGAATAAAATAAAATGGAGCTACCAATAGGCAGCTCCTGGTTATTATGAATCACTTAATTATTCAACGATATATGGTTTTAAAGCGGTAAGTATAGATTCGATATTATCCTCTCCGTGAATGTTTAAATCGATGGTCTTAGATAAATCAAGGCTAAAAATACCCATGATGGATTTCGCATCTATAACATATCTGCCAGAAACTAGATCAAAATCGGAATCAAATTTTGTAACGTCATTAACGAATGCTTTAACCTTATCAATTGAATTTAATGATATCTTTACTGTCTTCATAGCAACAAACTCCTCCTTTATCAGTATATGTATATACTATAATTTAACATTTTAAATGTCAATATACAAAGTATATAAAAAAAGCAGGAAAAGTTGTCTAGGAAGAAGTATAAGTGCCAAAATTAGGAAATTATTATAGAGAGGACTAAGTTATGAATAAAACAGCGGCCTTTTTGAGTCTCGGATGTAAGGTGAATTCCTACGAGACAGAAGCCATAAGGGGAATGTTTGAAGCTGCAGGTTACCATATTGTGGATTTTAAAGACATAGCTGATGTATATGTAGTTAATACCTGTACAGTAACCAACATTGCCGATAGAAAATCCCGCCAGATGCTACACCAAGCAAAGAAAAGAAATCCAGATGCTATAATAGCAGCAGTGGGATGTTATGTACAAGCGGATGAAGAAAATCTAAGTAAAGATAGCAGTGTAGACTTGATAGTAGGAAATAATAAAAAATCTGAGATATTACAGCTTGTTGAAGGATTACGTATAAAAAGAGATAGGATCAAGGATGAAGAATTAGATATCAATGACAGTATGGTTGTTGATATTGGTGCAGAGAATGAATATGAAGATTTAGAAGTTATGTCCACCATGGAGAAAATCAGAGCCTTTATTAAGATTCAGGATGGTTGTAATCGTTTTTGCTCTTATTGTATAATTCCATATGTAAGAGGAAGGGTAAGATCCAGGGATGTTGTGGACATTTTAAAGGAAATCACAAAATTAGCCGAGAATGGCTATAAGGAATTTGTTCTAACAGGGATTCATCTGTCTTCTTTTGGTATCGAAAGGCTTAACAAGGCAGATGAATTATATGAGCTTATGCCCCTAGCTTCTTTGCTTAAATCCATTAGTAAAATACCTGGTGTTAGCAGGATAAGACTAGGCTCCTTAGAGCCCCGTATAATCACTGAAGATTTTGTGAAAGAGATTGCAGGGATAGAACAATTCTGCCCTCATTTTCATCTGTCATTACAAAGCGGAAGCAATACAGTCCTAAAGAGGATGAACCGCAAATATTCAGCTGGGGAATATGAAGAAAAAGTACAACTAATTAGAAGGTATTTTGCCAACCCTGCTTTTACAACTGATATAATAGTAGGTTTTCCCGGCGAAACCCAGGAGGAGTTTGAGGAAACCCTAGATTTTGTTAAAAAGATAGGTTTTTCTCAGATACATGTTTTCAAATATTCCAAAAGGGCTGGAACCAAGGCAGCCACAATGCCAAATCAGATATCCAAGGAAGTTATGCAGGAAAGAAGTAATATATTAATTGATTTGGCTGAAGAAATGTCAAGAGACTACAAGGAGCTATTTTTGGGTAGAATAGAGAAGGTACTTGTTGAAGAAGAAGTTGTGATTGATGGGGTAGAATACCAGTTAGGTCATAATGAAAGATACTTAAAACTAGCCATTCCAACCAATGAAAACCTAGTAAATCAGATTATTCCAGTAGAAGTTGAAAAAGTATTAACAAAGGATATTCTTTTGTGCAAAAAATAATCTAATTGAATTTTTTGCATATATATATTAATATATAATGTAATAGTGAATTTGTTCAACAACCCTTAGTGGGAAGGATGTGAATTAATGCGTAAGATTAATAACACTCAGTATTTCAAAGTCCAAAAAGAAACGGAGGCAGTAGTACAAGATATTATACATAAGGTATATACTGCTTTAACAGAAAAGGGATATAATCCTGTAAATCAGATTGTAGGATATGTAATGAGTGGAGATCCTACTTACATAACAAGCCACAATGGAGCCAGAAGCCTGATTATGAAAGTAGAGAGAGATGAAATTATCGAGGAACTATTACGGTATTATATTGGTAATGAATTTAATAAGTGGATATAGGATGGGAGATTTTTAATGAGAATCATGGGACTTGACTATGGTTCCGTAACAGTTGGGGTGGCTATAAGTGACTCCCTACTATTAACTGCACAAGGGATTGAAGTCATACGAAGAAAACAAGAGAATAAACTCAGGAGAACCTTAGCTAGAATTGAAGAACTAATCAAAGAGTATGAAGTATCAAAAATAGTTCTTGGGTATCCCAAGAATATGAACAATACCATTGGGGAGAGAGCTAAAAAATCCGAGGAATTTGCAGAGCTTCTTAAAAAGAGGACAAGTCTTGAAGTGATTCTTTGGGACGAACGATTAACAACTGTTGCGGCCAGTCAGGTACTAACAGAAGGTGGATTGGGATATACAAAGCAAGAAGCAGTAATTGATAAGATTGCTGCAGTGTTTATACTACAGGGATATTTAGATAAGTTATATAATGAGAAAAACAATGAATAAGATTGATTATAGAGACTAAGAGTAATTAGAGAAAGGTATTGAAGGATATGGACAATCAACCAAGTGAAGTTATTTTTACCACTGAAGAGGGAGAAGAGATCACATTCCAAGTGTTAGAAACCACAAGACTTGGTGGAGTTGATTATCTTTTAGTCAGTACAACTGATAATGAAGAAGAAGCACTAATTCTTAAAGATGTATCGAATAATACGGATACAGACTCCGTTTATTATATAGTAGATGATGACATGGAATTAGCCATGGCATCAGAGATATTTAATGAGCTATTAGATGATATAGATCTTATATGATAATATAGGCTATAAGTATGCTAAAGTATTTATTAGAAAAGATTTATTAATGAACTTTATTAAATGCATTGATATAAATTAGATGAAAATGGGTGAGATAATGCCTAACAATCATAAGCAATTTAAAGATTTATTAAGGACGAACGGACTTAAAGTTACAAATCAAAGGATAGCGATTTTAGAGGTTCTAAACAATAGACCAGGAGAACACCTTACGGCAGAGGAGATATATGATCACGTTAGAATGGAGTACCCGGATATTGGTTTAGCAACTGTGTATCGTACGATTCAATTGTTATCGGAATTAAACCTTATTGATAAACTGAATCTGGATGATGGATATGTCAGATATGAAATTGGCGTGAAGAGTCAAGAAGATAACTGTCACCATCATCATCATTTAATATGCCTTGATTGTGGGAATATTTATGCTTTCCAGGACGACTTGCTAGAAAACTTAGAAGAACGAATAAATGAGACTCTTGGTTTTGAAGTGGTGGATCATGAAGTAAAGCTTTATGGTCACTGTAAAGTCTGTATAGCACAGGAGGAAATGAAATCTAATTAACATATCATGCACTTAGATAATGGATTAATACATACATAAAAACCATTGGAGGTGCAATTATTTGATTGAAAATGAAACAAAAGCAGTATCAAAGGATGCTAAAGTAACAGCTGTAAGAAGAGGCAATACTGCTACAACAAGAGTAAATGCAAAGGAAAGAAGTATTAGAAGAAGGAAAGTTAATTCTACCAATAGAACTAACAGTAAGGAGAAAGATATTATAGTTAATAAGAACAACAAAAAAGAGTTAGATACCGTATTAACAGGTACTAATAAGAATCAAAATACCGTAAGTAAGAATGGTAAAACCGATACAAATACCGAATTAAAACGTAGCAGAAGTAAGAGCTTAGCTCATTTAAGAAGCAATGAAAAAGTCGAGGACAAGAAGGAAAATGAGAATCTTAAAGGGTTAAAGATAATTCCTCTTGGGGGACTAGAAAAAATCGGTATGAATATTACTGCCATAGAATATGAAGACTCAATCATTGTAATTGATTGCGGAATGTCATTTCCTGAGGATGAGATGTTAGGTATAGACTTTATTATACCGGATGTAACTTATCTTAAGGATAACATTGATAAGGTTAAAGGATTTGTAATAACCCATGGACACGAAGATCATATAGGGGCCTTGCCATATGTATTAAAAGATATTGGGGTTCCTGTATATGCTACTAAATTAACTACTGCTATATTAGAAAATAAGTTAAAAGAGCACAATATGTTAAAAACAACCAAGAGAAAGGTTGTTAGATACGGTCAATCCATTAATCTTGGATGCTTTAGGATTGAATTTATAAGGACAAACCATAGTATAGCTGATGCTGCGGCCCTGGCCGTATATACACCGGCAGGGATCATCTTCCACACAGGAGATTTTAAGGTGGACTTTACACCGGTATTTGGCACACCAATTGACCTACAAAGAATTGGAGAAATTGGCAAGAAGGGTGTACTGGCTCTTATGTGTGATAGTACCAATGCAGAGCGTCCTGGATTCACAATGTCCGAAAGCACTGTAGGAAAGACCCTTGATGGTATATTTGCTGATTATAGCAAACAACGAATTATAGTAGCCACATTTGCTTCAAATGTGGACAGAGTCCAGCAGATTGTCAATTCTGCCGTAAAATACGGAAGAAAAGTAGTAGTTGAAGGTCGTAGCATGGTAAATATAGTTGCTACAGCTTCAGAATTGGGATATATCAATATACCTGAAGGGGTATTGATTGATATTGAGACAATCAAGAACTACACTGATGACCAAATTGTAATGATTACTACAGGTAGCCAAGGGGAAACAATGGCAGCCCTATCTAGGATGGCTGCTTCTATTCATAGAAAGGTTTCTATTAAACCCGGGGACGTGGTTATACTAAGCTCCACCCCCATACCTGGAAATGAAAAATCAGTATCCAGGGTAATCAATGAATTGTCCATGAAGGGGGCAAAGGTTATATACCAGGATACCCATGTATCAGGCCATGCTAATCAAGAGGAAATCAAATTGATATATGCCTTAACAAAACCCAAATACGCCATACCTGTACATGGAGAATATAAGCATTTAATTCGTCATGCCGAGATTGCAGAACAAATGGGAGTACCAAAGGATAATATCTTCTTATTATCTTCCGGTGATGTACTTACTATATCAGAGGAGAAGGCAGCAGTTACCGGTGAGGTTACTGCACAAGGTATCCTAGTAGATGGCCTTGGAGTCGGTGATGTAGGTAATATAGTTCTTCGGGATAGACAGCTACTATCTGAAAATGGATTGATTATAGTTGTAATATCATTGGAAAGGGGTACCAATCAAGTTCTTGCTGGTCCCGATATTGTATCTAGAGGCTTTGTATATGTCAGAGAATCTGAAAATCTCATGGAAGAGGCAAGGGAAGTTGTGGATAGGGCATTAGATAGATGTCTTAATAAATCCGCAGACTGGAACAAAATCAAATCCGAGATAAAGGATTCACTTAATGATTTTATATGGAAAAGAACCAAAAGGAACCCTATGATACTTCCTATTATAATGGAGGTTTAGGGATAAGTTAGGAGAGCGTAGTTATGGCATCTTCATCAACATCATTAAAGGTAACATTGAAAATATCAAGCTTTATCCTGCGAATGTTATTAAATATTATATTTATAATATTAGTAGTGATTTTTGTATACTATGGTAGTCAGAAAGCATTTAACTTCACTTATCAGCTCTATGGTCCGGTAAGAATGGAAGAACCCCCTGGTAGAGACATTCCCATAAGGATTAATAAAGGTGAATCTACCATGGATGTAGCAAGTAAGCTGGAGATAAACCGTGTTATAGTTAATAAGTATTCCTTTTACTTTAAGGCAAAGCTACAGGATAAGGTTATCATGCCAGGTACCTACAAAGTGAATTCATCTATGACATATGATGAGATCTTTGATGTGATTACTGACTACTCAAAATCACTTATACAGAACGAAGATATTCCTAATGAGGAATAATAGCTTTTATAATTGGAGGAAGACCGGTGTTATGATTACAGAAGAAAGAATTACTGCATATATTAATTCCTTAGATAAGGAACTGCCACCGGAGCTTTATGATTTGGAAAAAGAAGCTAAGGAGAATAATGTTCCCATAATTAAGAGAGAAACTCAGGGAGTAATACGTTTTCTACTACTTTTGTTAAAACCAAAAACTATTCTAGAGGTCGGAACAGCCATTGGCTTTTCCGCCCTCTTTATGAGTGAACATTCACCAAAAGATAGTAAGATTACAACCATAGAGAAGGTTCCCATGCGTCTTGTGGAAGCTAGAAAGAATCTAGCAGACGAGAAATTCCCCCACAAAGATAAGATTACACTGGTAGAGGGGGATGCATTAAAGGTTCTTAAGGAACTTGTGTCAAAAAAGTTGTCATATGATTTTGTTTTTCTTGATGCTGCTAAGGCACAATATATGCACTTTCTTCCTGAAATTATGAACTTGCTTGAAGAGGGCGGAGTTCTTATAACAGATAATGTTTTGCAGGATGGAACAGTTATTAATTCAAGATACAGTATTACAAGAAGAGATAGAACCATTCATACAAGGATGAGAGAATACCTATATACAATTACCCATATGGAGGAGTTAGAGACAATTATCCTTCCTGTTGGGGATGGAATAGCACTTAGTTACCTTAAATCGTAACTAGATGGATTTGTTTAAGGAAGGATATGATATTATGAGTATAGATAGAAAGAAGCCAGAGCTTTTGATTCCAGCTGGTAATTTGGAGACTTTTCGTACAGCAGTTATATATGGTGCAGATGCTATATATATCGGCGGTGATATGTATGGTCTCAGGGCTAAAGCTAGGAATTTTTCCATGGAGGATATGAAGGAGGCAATTGCTTTTGCCCATGAACATGGAAAGAAGGTTTATGTTACAGCCAATATTACAGCTCATAACCAAGATTTGGAAGGAATTAAAAAGTATTTCAAAGAGTTGAAGGCCTTTGGTAAAGACAGACCCGATGCATTGATTATATCGGATCCAGGAGTATTTACCATCGCTAAGGAAGTGGTTCCAGAGATTGAAATCCATATAAGCACCCAGGCTAATAATACCAACTATGCTACCTATAGGTTCTGGCATAATCAAGGGGCCACCAGGGTAGTGTCTGCTAGGGAGATGTCTATGGAAGAGATAGCAACCCTTAGAGATAATATTCCAAAGGATTTGGAGATTGAGACTTTTGTCCATGGTGCAATGTGTATTGCCTATTCTGGACGCTGTCTATTAAGCAATTACTTTACAGGTCGAGATGCGAATATGGGAGAATGTACTCATTCCTGCAGATGGAAATACCATATTGTTGAAGAGAAGAGGCCTGGAGAGTATCTTCCTATTGAGGAAAATGATAGGGGTACCTATATATTTAACTCCAAGGATTTATGCATGATTGAATATATTCCAGACTTAGTAAATGCTGGGATTGATAGCTTAAAGGTTGAAGGTAGGATGAAAACGGCCCTATATGTAGCAACTGTTGCAAGAACCTATAGGAAGGCAATTGATGACTATTTCAAAGACCCAGACTTATATGAAAAAAATAAACCATCTTACCTAGAAGAAGTATCAAAAGGGGTAAATCGTCAGTTCACCACCGGCTTTTTCTTTGGTAAACCTAATCATAAGGATCAGATATATGATAGTAATACCTATGATAAGGCTTATACCTATCTAGGAAGCATAAGCGATGAAAGAGATGGCTTATATAACCTAGAGCAGAAGAATAAATTTTCACTGGGTGAAGAGATAGAAGTCATTAGGCCAAATGGGGATACTATTGTGACAATCGTAAAGAGAATCACCGATGAAGAAGGCAATGATATGGAAAGCTGTCCTCATCCAAAACAAAGTATTTTTATTGAT
The DNA here is from genome assembly GCA_012518935.1 of Clostridiales bacterium. Lineage (GTDB taxonomy): Bacteria > Bacillota > Clostridia > Lachnospirales > Lachnospiraceae > Mobilitalea. The sequence goes on along the minus strand of JAAYRE010000126.1, from coordinate 2,079 downwards.
CTTGGGGTAGAACTTGCCCAATATGATATATTAAGAAGAAAAGAAATAGAATAATACACGTTGTTTTTGTCCTTTATTAAGATGGATAGGCACATTATGTCACTTATGTTCATATGATATAAATGAATCATTAAGCATTGAGGGTGCTTATCTTCTTGAAATCGTTTCCGAAGCCGTTAAGTACCAAAGAGGAATCCGACTATCTGATACGATGCAAAGCCGGTGATAAAGAAGCTAGGGATAAGTTAATTGTACACAATTTAAGATTAGTTGCTCACATAGTAAAGAAGTACAATATGGCAGATAAGGAGACAGATGACCTAATATCGATTGGTACAATTGGATTAATTAAGGCAATTGATACATTTGATAATGATAAAGGAATCCGCCTTGCAACATATGCTTCAAGGTGCATAGACAACGAACTTCTTATGATGCTAAGAAGCAAGAAGAGGCTAAATAAGGAAGTGTTTTTGCAGGACCCAATAGGGTCAGACAGAGAGGGTAATGAAATCAGTCTATTGGATATCATAGAGGAAAATGATACAGATATTGTTGAAAGTGTCATTCTAGAAGAAGATATTAAGAAATTGTATGGTGTAATCGATAAGGTTTTGACAGATAGAGAGTGTGAGATAATAAGCTTGCGCTATGGATTGGAAAATAAAAAAGAGGTAACCCAGAGAGAGATAGCTAACAAGTTGGGTATTTCTAGAAGTTATGTTAGTCGTATTGAGAAAAAAGCTTTGAAAAAATTAAAAGAATGTTTTGAATAGTAGTAGATAGAAGACTGTGTCACATAACTATCAGGGGCTTATATATGTTACATCCCACATAAGCCCCTGATAGTTATGTGATACGGTCTTAATATTTAGGCTTCTTGCAATAAAAGTGAATAAAGTAATTTTTTGAAAAATATGTTGCAAAAATAAGTAAATTGAGTTATTATGTAGTATGTATGTTTAAAATAGTTGCATTTTTTACTAGAAAGTGCTAAAATAATGCGGGCGTGTGCAGAGAATGGCAATAATATACATATTACTTTTGAAAACTGTACAATGTCATGTAAAATTAGTAGGTATTTATACTCAAATTATCAAATAATACATATTAATACATTAAATTGTTAAAAAATATTGTATTCTGCTAGTTTTATTTTATAATTAACTTGTAAATAAGTCTGGAGAGGATCCTATGGATTTTAATAATAAGAAGAAGCGCTTAGGCGACATATTAATTGACGCTGGAGTCATTAATGAACAGCAACTAGAGAGAGCCTTGGCTACTCAGGTTGCAAAAGGGCAAAAGCTTGGTGAAACTCTGATTGACTTAGAATTTACTACAGAAGTTGAAATTGCCAATGCTTTGCATAGGCAGTTAAATATAGACTATATTATATTATCGGATAGACGTATCGATCCTGAGATTATCAAGCTGGTAGGAGAGGAGATACTAAGGAAGCATTCTGTAATGCCCTTCGAATTTAAAAAAGGTTATCCCAATGTACTAAGGGTAGCCATGTCAAATCCCCTTGACTATATAGCTATTGATGATATTGCCATAGTAACAAATCTTCAGATTGAACCAGCAGTATCCACTTCTCAGGATATAGCGGCAGCCATTGATAAATATTATGGCAATATTGAAGCATTAAAGGTGGCTCAAAGATATACACAAGAAAGAGATAGTTTAATCCGAAGTGAACAGCCTATTCAGGATTTTGGCTCAGATGAAATAGACAATGCCCCCATAGTTGTATTAGTTAGATCTATTATCGAACAAGGCATTAGACGTAGAGCTAGTGATATACATATAGAACCGTTATCAGATGATATTCGAGTAAGATATCGTGTTGACGGTGTTCTTGATAAGGGCAGAAGATATAGCATGGAATTAATGTCTGCCATAATAGCTAGAGTTAAGATCCTATCCGGTATGGACATCTCAGAAAAGAGAAAACCACAGGATGGTCGAATCACCATGGTTGTGGGAAGGGTAGATTATGATATTCGTACATCAATACTTCCTACAGTTTATGGAGAAAAGGTTGTTATGCGTATAGCAACTAAGAGCGGATTT
>JAAYRE010000125.1 GCA_012518935.1 Clostridiales bacterium | reverse complement strand
TTAATATGTATTCCACCAACTGTTTTATTTTCTATTCTGTTTTTCCATAATATTAATATATCTACATTACCCATAACCTTACCCCTCTCATATAATCATTTACCATAATTATACACCAGTAGGTAAAATAAGACAACCTATTATTTTCTTGTATACATTAAACTAAATGGGGAATACTCATCCTCTTCAATTGGTAAACTTGCAATCCTATCCTTAATCTGTGCAATACGTTTTTCCAGATACTTATAAGCATCAGAAGTAGTAGTAAATTCTGTTTCCACTTTACGCATAATATCTACATCATTTGAAACTACCTCTAATATATCAAGTACAGTAAGAAGTAATTGCTTTTGCATAGTGGTTTTATCGTATGTCGTAATTTCATCTAGGTTATTTTCCTTTAAGAAAACTATATATTCATTATCTGTCATATATTCTTTATTTGCTAATTCTAACTTTAATCTATCTAATACTATCATTGTGAAACTCCTTTCTAATTTTGGTCATTTAAAGGATGTCGTTATAACTGACACCCTTAAAGTATATGTGCTTTATCTTATTTTTATTTTCTGTTTCTGATTTAAAACATCAAATGTAACTTCTAAAGATTTATCAGTATCAGCAATCTCTCTAGGTAATCTTATTGCCAAATGAAATGTGGTGGATTTTAATGGCTCTAAGTAATCGAATAATACGCTAGAAATTCTGTCACCAGTTGTGTAAAAACAACTATATCCATCATATGTATATCCATTATCATAATTAACTTTTACATTGGAAATAATAGTATCTAAGTCTAAATCATATTTTCCACTATTTTTTAAATCAAATATAAAATCTAAATATATCTCATCTTCTGAAGAACTATAATATGTATATGAACCACTTGTATTATTAGGCAATATTTTTGTTGTAAATTCGCATTTTTTAAATGTTATTTTTGCATTACTTGTATCAATGTTTTTCCCTTCAGTTAGTATCATTTTCTTCTCTTCTTCTTGTCGTTTTTTCTCTTCTGCCTTTTCTTTAGTATCATTATATAATTCAAAAAGGCTCACATATTCAGAATTGTTTGGTTGTAATTTCATTGCTTTATTAATATAATTTATAGCATCATTAAATTGTTCTTTGTCAAAATATTCTTTGGCTTTTACAATATAATCTTTAGCAATCAATATCGATAATTCATTTATTTTTATTTGAGCATCTAAATAATTCCCGTCTTCTTCTATTACCTTACTAAATTGTTGCATTGCTTCATCATAGTTTTTATTATTATAATATTCAATTCCTTTATCATATGATTCCCTTGATTTATTCATCTTCTCAACTGAACTAATAATCATATCTAAATCGGATTTTATTGATGTAAAAATTTTGTATTCATTTAACTGAATAATTGTATCATTATAGCCTACAGTTTTATCTATATAATTATCATAAATCAACTGAATATTATTTAATAATTCAGTATCTGCATTTTGTTTTAAGACAGTATCAGATATTAATTTATCATTATAGATTTCTTCTGCTTTATTTAAATTATTAATTTCCAAATTTTCTATAAATCTTTTTGATGGGTTACGTATTATACTTGGCAATAAAATAAAGGATATCACTAATATAATAATCATTACAATTATAACTATAAAAATTTTTAGAATCTTAAATCTTTTATGTTTAAAATGACTATAGCCACAATGAGGACAACTTTCTGCTTTATCTGATATTTCTTTGTTACACTCTGGACAATTAAATAATGCCATACTATCACCCCTTTGTATTATATAGGAATATCTTACCATTTAATCAAGCGAAAGTAAACCCATTAATTTTATACTTATTTTGTACTTAAATCAAAGCCCAAAAATGGACTGTGGGGTAAATAGTGATAAGATAAAAGGGTGTTTTGTGGATAGGGGTAATGATATTTTTCTGTATAAAAGCAATCTTTTATTCAAATATCGTGCATATTTATACTGAATATTCACCTATTTTATACATGATAACGAACACTTGTTTACTAGTCATTATATCAAAAACGCTACAACCCTTGTATTCATTGACTTTCAAGCACTTTTGGAAATAACTGTACTATTCGCAAAACTAGAGTTTCTTGTATAGTTGATGATACTATATAGGTATATAATATCATTAGTATATTAGTAATAATTCCTAACTTTACTGAACAGAGTTAGTTTAGTCACTAAACAGAGTAACAAATATGGCTCTAATTGATAACCATTATCATTAACTCATTCCACCTAATTGATAACCATTCTCATTTATGCTCCACTATCCTCACTTAACCTCGTCTTTTCAGCATTTACATCCTTAATTATACCACTCTTTTCCATGATTGTATCTGTAGATATTGCACCCATCTCTTGCATAACCTTTAGATTCTTTACAACTTCATCTGTAGCAACTGGCATACTTAGGTTATATTCTACTTCACAATTACCATTTACCTTAATACCTTGCATATCAAGTATCTTAGCAAACTTCTTAAATCTTTCTTGCATACCAATATTAAGCCACTTCTCTGTTTCCTGTGCCTTTATATTTGCCATGTGAAAAAGCATCTTTAAACTAACTTCACTTATGTTAGCAATATTAGTACTGCTACCTAATGCACTAGGAATACAAGCAATATCATTAAGGAACTGCTTTACATTATCAAGATATAGCTTAATAGTATTATAATCCATCATTGTACTTACTACTTTATAATCTCCATTATCCAAATTTAAAATATACCCCGCAGCATCAGCAGGTATTGTACTTTCAATTCTCTGACCTAACGCAACTGGTAAAGGATTAAGTGTATTAATGTATATAGCATCACCCATCTTACTTAATATATCTTCCAACTCATCTAGTAATGGTCTTATATCCTCAAGTAAACTAATACCAAAGTAATCATCACTATCATTGAAATTATGATAATGTATAGGCAATCCTGTAGCATTTATCTTAGTATCAACTAAATGTACTGTACCACCTTCATCATTCCAATACTCTACATAAGTAGGATGATACACATAAAAATAACTGATACCACTATAAGCATCAGTCCAATGTTCTATAAATGATATGTAATTACCTTCATCATCATATACTGGATAAGATGATCCACTATCAATAACTTTACTTTTAATAACTCCATTATCAGTATAAATGTATTCGTATGCATCACCATATTTATTAACCTTATCAAGTACCTCATAATCAATCGTATTATATAAACCCAACTTGTATATATCATCAAAAGTCTTTTTTACTTCTTCATCTCCTACAAGTGCTACTGGTTTACCTAGTAGATAAGTGTTGTGAAAATTAATTACTGTCTTAGCATAATTAATAATTGTTTTCCTAGTAATTAATTTCTTGCCTTTATATTCTGCATCTTCTCTTTCTAATACCTTGTGCATACCAGATAAATAATTTCTATTAGCAATTACTTTAGCAATCCTATTCAAGTGATATGG
>JAAYRE010000124.1 GCA_012518935.1 Clostridiales bacterium | reverse complement strand
GTGATGGCCAGCAATCTAGAGCTCCTTATACTACAGAGCAGATTGTAACCTTATATGACTACCTCCATCGCCTTGGGGGTCCCAAGGGATTAATACGTCAAAGTGAATTCTTCTTATATAGTAAGAAGGATCGTGATGCAGTTTATAAATGTCTAGAGAGAGGGTATAAGTTCCCTGAGGTTACCTCATGGATTCGTGCAAGTAAAAAGGATTTTGAATTAGTTAAAGAAATAGGTATGAAGGAGACGGGTATATTAGTAAGCTGTTCTGATTATCATATTTTCTATAAGATGAAGATGACAAGACGGGAGGCTATGAATCATTATCTGAACATAGTAAAAGAATGTCTTGAAACTGGTATATCAGCCCGTTGTCATTTGGAGGATATTACCCGTTCTGACATTCATGGATTTGTTATTCCCTTTTGCTCAGAGCTTATGAAGTTAAGTAAGCAGTATCAAATGCCTGTCAAGATAAGAGCCTGTGATACCATGGGTTATGGAGTAAACTTCCCAGGTGCTGTTATTCCCCGTTCTGTACAGGGTATCATCTATGGACTTATTACTCATGCAGGTGTACCTTCCCAGTGGCTTGAATGGCATGGCCACAATGATTTTTATAAGGCAGTGTCTAATTCCACTACAGCTTGGTTGTATGGTGCTGCAGGAGTTAACTGTTCATTATTTGGTATTGGAGAAAGAACAGGAAATACTCCTCTTGAAGCCATGGTATTTGAGTATGCACAGATAAAGGGAACACTTGATGGTATGGATACCACAGTGATTACTGAGATAGCAGAATATTATGAGAAGGAAATTGGCTATCGTCTTCCTTCAAGGACCCCATTTGTGGGAAGGAATTTTAATGTAACAAGAGCCGGAATTCATGCCGATGGATTACTTAAGAATGAAGAAATATATAATATATTCGACACTGAGAAATTCTTGAATCGTCCTGTTAGGGTAGCAGTATCTAATACCTCTGGCCTTGCAGGAATTGCTCATTGGATAAACAGCTACTTTAAGCTTAAAGGCAGTAAAGCCTTGGATAAAAATGATCCTCTGGTGTGCAAAGTTAAGGAATGGGTAGACAGTGAATACGACAGTGGTAGGGTGACAGTTATAACTGATGATGAAATACTAGCAGTAATTGATAAGGCTAAGGGAAACTTCGCGGGTTGACAAGGCCAGTTCCTTAACTTACAATTAAATCTGGTATTAAATTGAAACCTACAATAAACATAAGATTTGGAGGATGATGATGTTAAATACAGATCGAATTGAAGCAGCTAAAGAGCAGTTTGGACAGTTACTTGCACAACAGCTTAAGCGAGTAGAAGAGATGAAGGCACAAGGAGATTTTATCGACTATAGGGCCTTAGATCAGATTATTATAGGTGTATGTGGCGGTGACGGTATAGGTCCAGCTATAACAGCACAATCACAGAGAGTCTTAGAGTATTTACTAAAGGATGATATTAAGTCCGGAAAAGTAGTATTTAGGAATATAGAGGGTCTTACCATTGAGAGAAGGGCAGCAGAAAATGCAGCTATTCCTCCTGCAGTTTTAGAAGAGATTAAGCAGTGCCATGTTATTCTGAAAGGACCTACGACAACACCTAGAAAAGGCGATCCATGGCCCAACGTGGAAAGTGCCAATGTGGCTATGAGAAAGGAACTTGATCTTTTCGCCAATGTAAGACCTGTAAGAATTCCTGACCAAGGCATTGACTGGACCTTCTATCGTGAGAATACAGAGGGTGCTTATGCAGTAGGAAGCAAAGGAGTTCATGTAACTGAGGATCTTGGAGTTGATTTTACAGTTGTAACAAGTCAAGGAACAGAGAGAATCATTAGGGCAGCCTTTGAATTTGCGAAGGCTAATAAAAAGACAAGGGTAACAGCAGTAACTAAGGCGAATATCATCAAGACCACAGATGGTAAGTTCCTGGATATTTTCTATTCAATTGCTAAGGAATATCCAGACATATCAGCAGATGACTGGTATATAGACATTATGACTGCTAAGCTAGTAGATGAGAAGAGAAGAAAAGACTTCCAAGTCGTAGTATTACCTAATCTTTACGGAGATATTATTACAGATGAAGCAGCAGAGTTCCAGGGAGGTGTAGGAACAGCAGGAAGTGCCAACATTGGCAAACGTTATGCTATGTTTGAAGCCATTCATGGCTCAGCCCCTAGAATGGTTAAAGAAGGTAGAGATATCTATGCAGACCCCTGTAGTATGATTCGTGCCGGTGCAATGCTTCTTGCACATATTGGATATAATAAGGAAGCTGATAAGCTTTACAAAGCATTGGATATCTGCACCATTACAGAGAAGAAACTGGTCCTTACCGGAAGAGATACCGGTGCCACCAGTGAGGAATTTGCAGATTATATTATGGATACAATCGCTAAATTATAATATATCATGTTATAAAGATTATATAATGATGATTAAATATAATTAATAAATTATGATATTATTTAAAATAATATGCTAAGGCGAAATCATAATATTAAGTATTAATCTACAGGTTCCTTAATAATTTGTTTTATTGATTAAGGAGGAAATTTCCTTGGAAGAGATAAATCTTCAAAAAGAGATAACCGATCGGTACTCCCTAAGAGGAAGAGTATATAACTCCATTCGGGATAGGATACTGTCAGGAGACTTTAAAGAGAATGAGGAACTGAAGGAGAATGCCCTTGCTACAGAGCTAGGGGTAAGCAGAACTCCGGTAAGAGAAGCTCTGCGTCAACTGGAGCTGGAGGGCCTAGTCAACATTATTCCTAATAAGGGAGCTTCTGTCACAGGTATCACCAAAAAGGACATCTATGATATATATTTTATTCGTTCTTATCTGGAGGGGCTTTGTGCCAAATGGGCCTGTGAGAATATAACCAATTCACAGATAGAGGCTCTTGAGGAAATTCTGTATTTATCGGATTTTCATGCAAGAAGAAGTCATTACGAGCAGATGGTTGAACTGGATAACAAATTTCACGATTTGATCTATAAAGCTTCTGGTAGCAAGATACTGAATCATGTCCTATCTGATTTTCATCTGTATGTAGAAAGGGTTCGTAAGATAACTTTAGCCAGACCCTTTCGTGCGGCACAATCCAGTAAGGAACATTCAGCCATAGTTGAAGCTCTTAGGAAAAGAGATGGAGAATTGGCTGAAAGATTAGCTCATGAGCATATGATGAATACTATACAAAATATAAATGAACAAGGGCTATAGAATAAGCCCAGTTAATGATATAGGCTCTTAATATCCTTAGTATAAGGATATTAAGAGCCTTACTCTTTCTTAAAGGGCAAAATCTTGTTCTTCTTCAGCTAACTCTTCCCATTGTTCCAACAGTTCTTCAAGTCTTTCTTCAACTTGCTTTTTTTCTGTATGAAGCTCCATTAGTTTTGGAGCATCGGTAAATATTTCTTCCTGTATGAGAAGGGCATCTATTTCATCATTTCTAGTTTCTAAGGAGTGAATTTCTTCTTCAATTTTTTTGAGGTCATTTTTTCTCTTTCTAATTCTAGCTTGCTCTTCCTTTTGCTGTTGCCAACTAAGCTTATTGTTACTGATGGTTTCAGATTTTTTAGAACTCGTTGAATTTGAAAGAGACCATGGATTGCTACCAGGTGTCACCTTGTTTTCATCAAGGGATTTACCTAGATAGGCTGCTTCTACCTCAGGCTTCTTCTCTATATAATAATCATAATTACCAATGTAGTTAAGTAGTTTTCCTTCTGTTAAATCAAGAATTCTTGTGGCTGTCTTATTAATAAAATACCTATCATGGGACACATAAAGGATGGTGCCACTGTAGGAGTTAAGTACATTCTCTAAGATTTCCTTAGACTCCATATCCAGGTGGTTAGTAGGTTCGTCAAGAATTAGAAAATTTGCCTCGGAGAGCATAAGCTTTGCCAAGGATACTCTTCCTCGTTCACCACCACTAAGGTCTTTTATCTGCTTAAATACATCATCTTCTGTAAAGAGAAATGCAGCTAGAATATTTCTTATGGCTGTGTTATCCAGATAAGGATAGGTATCTTGCAACTCGTCAAATAAGGTCTTCTCAGGATTCAGTTCCTGCATCTCTTGATCATAATATCCAATGTGTACCTTAGTACCTAGCTTAATTTCGCCGGCATCTGCCTTTACTGAGTCAGTAATTATCTTAAGGATGGTGGTTTTACCGGTTCCGTTGTTGCCGATAATAGCAACCCTCTCCCCCCGTTTTATCTCAAAGGATATATCAGTAAATAAGTTCAGGTTGCCATAGGATTTAGAAAGTTCTATGGCACTAATTACATCGTTACCTGATACTACCCTTGGTTCCAGGGTAAAATGCATCTGGGAATTTTCCCTTGGTTTTTCTAGTCTTTCTATCTTGTTTAGCATTTTTTCTCGGCTTTCAGCCCGTTTTATGGACTTTTCCCTATTAAAAGATCTTAGCTTAGCAATTACCTCTTCTTGATGCTTTATTTCTCTTTGTTGATTTATATATGCCTTTAGTTGAGCATTTTTTTTCATAGATTTTTTATATACATAATCAGAGTAGTTTCCCAGGAAAGTCTGGGCTTTCCTTTGATCTATCTCTATTACCTTAGTAACAACCTTATCAAGAAAATAACGGTCATGGGCTACAACTACCACTGCACCGTTATAATTAATTAAAAACGTTTCAAGCCATGCTATGGATATAAGATCCAGATGGTTAGTAGGCTCATCAAGAAGTAATATATCAGGTCTGGATAGAAGAAGTTTGCCAAGGGAAATTCGTGTTTTTTGTCCCCCTGAAAGGGTATCCACCTTTTTATCAAAATCTTCTTCTGAGAAGCCAAGACCTTTTAATATACCAGCAACTTCACTTTCATAAGCATAGCCATTTTGCATCTCAAACTCATGGTTGAGTCTGGTGTAGGTTTTTAACATCTGATCCAGCTCTTCACCCTGTACATGTTTCATAGCAAGCTCTAATTCTCGAATTCTGTTATTTAAGTCAATTACCTCTTGCTTTACAGTACACATCTCCTCATATATGGTATTCATTGAGCTTACATCCTGATGTTGAGCAAGATATCCCATGGTACTGCCTTTAGATATTATCACATCTCCTGAATCAGCAGATAATTCTCCAATAATTATCTTTAAGAGAGTGGATTTACCAGCACCATTAATTCCAACTATAGCTGCCTTTTCCCTATCATTTATGTGGAATGACACAGCATTAAGTATCTCACTTGTTCCAAAGGACTTATATATATTATTACATGATAAAACCATGATATTATACCTCTTTCAAATACTTGTATTATCCTACATATTCCCGTACATTTTATCATATTTACTTAACCAAGTAAAGAATGGCGAAACTCACAAATACCTATTTATTGACTTATTCTTAACAATCAAATATAATAAATTAGGCATGTGATTTAATTATATGGGAGGGAAAGCTTTGAATAAAAAAACAATTTCTAAAGCTGTTATTAATAGATTACCAAGGTATTATCGTTATTTAGGTGATTTACTTGAAAAGGATGTTGTCCGTATTTCCTCTAAGGAATTAAGTGAGAAGATGAAAGTTACAGCATCTCAGATAAGGCAGGACCTTAATAACTTCGGTGGTTTTGGCCAACAAGGCTATGGCTACAATGTGGAATATCTCCACACTGAAATAGGAAAAATCCTTGGCTTGGATAAACAATATAATATAATAATTGTCGGTGCCGGTAACCTAGGCCAGGCTGTAGCTAATTATTCTGACTTTG
>JAAYRE010000123.1 GCA_012518935.1 Clostridiales bacterium | reverse complement strand
TTATTAATCTCTAAAAAATATATTAAATATTAAAATAAAAAAATTATCATATATTAAAGTTATATATCAAATTTTAAACTACACATGCCTTATCGCCTTTGTTTGCTCCTATACTAGATTCCATGATCCTTTTTACTTTTAATAACTCATTGACACAAAACTTCTTTTCTCCTGCATAGACTACATTTGCCTTTTCCATGAGTTTTATTCTATCATTAAGTGTTTCTCTTGCCTTATCCATATTCCTCTCTACAAAGCAAATATACGCATCATACACAGCCATAACTTTAAGTGTATGAATATCCCCATCTTTTTTATGGTTATTAATAGATCTTTTTATATCTTCTTGGTTAAGACTGCATTGTTTTTTACATTTAATTGCAGATATCAATAGCACATAATTAAGTTCCATCTCCATGATATCAAGAATTTCTTTACTTATATTTTCCCTTTTGCGAACTTTGTTAATAGCATTTCCCATTGCCCAGTAATTATCTTTATCAAGGTAATAATAGTATTCAAGTACCGCTTGGTATGCTTGTATATCATTTCTAGTAACATCTTTACATAGGCATATAAGATCTTTCCTCATATCCTTATATGTAAGACCATGGGCTAAGTCTTTTGCTATTAGTAGCTGTGCATTATGGCATATTCTTGTATGTTCATCTTCTTTAAGTAAATTATAACAAGCCTTATCATTACATACTCTTTTCGTGCTTGCCACACCATTCATGATATAAAGGCCTATACCAAAGACAGTAAAACACCAGAGATATAACCACATCACAGGAGATACTGATACCGTTATAATTACTACTAGGCAGGTAATTGCAGAAAGAAGATTAAATGTACACCCACCCATAGTATAGATAAGCCCACTGGTATTTAAGGATACAGGATACATGATGCATCTATATCCTTTATCCTTAACTATCTTAAACCTTAACCTATAATCTGTTCTTAGAAGGACAATCTTATGTACTTGGATATATAAAAATCTCCATCCGCTTATAAAACCACCTATGAAATGTCCTATTTCATGAAGTATAAGCTGTGCCATAAAGCTAATTAGAATTGCTGGGATTAAATGAATTAATATCTTTTCCACCTGTATTATCCTCTCACCTTAAATACGATTCTAAATCTGTTCTTAATGCTTGTTCATATTGCTTTAACTTACTCAGCACTCCGCCACATACTTAGTAGCCCTTGTGCCATTTCTTTAAACTCTTTTTGTTCCCCGTCCTCATAGCCTAGATGGTGAACAGATTCTATCTGACTATTATCAAACAAATAAGTGCTATTGGCATTTATATAGCCTTCTGGAAATAGGCATCCGGAATAATCATAAATTGTATCTTCATCATCTACCGCTAGCTGACACCATCCTATTATCATAACCTTCTTAGTGCTATCCTTTAGTAAGACCACGCTACCTACTGGAAGTAACCCATCAGGAACATTATTTACTTTTAGTGTTTCATCTTCACATCCAACATGATACACGCTGTCAATCTGCTCATTATCAAACAAATAGGTATTGGCATTTATATAACCTTCCGGATATAAACATGCTGAATAATCATATATAACATCATTATTACCAACCTCTATCTGATTTTGTCCTATTATCATAACCTTCTTGGTGCTATCCTTTAGTAAGACCACGCTACCTACTGGAAGTAGTTCATTTGAGATTTTATTACTTGAAAGCGGAATATCACCTACATTATTATCGTTTACTTCTTCAGCATCATCATCTACTAAAGTAACCCCATCCCCAAGTA
>JAAYRE010000122.1 GCA_012518935.1 Clostridiales bacterium | reverse complement strand
TGTCATTGGTTCAATCCACCTAGTAGATCATATTGACCCTTATTATCCACAATACTGGGAGGAAAGGACTGAAGAAGAAGGAATACTGCGATGCTTTGAAACCATCAAAGAGTGTTGCAGTCTTTATCAGGGCTTTGATGTATGTGGGCACCTTGATTATATAGTCCGTTATGCTCCCAGTAGCAAAGCTCAATACAAGGAGTACCCATACTCCTACTATAAAGACCTTTTGGATGAGATTTTAAAAACCCTCCTAAGCCATGGGAAGGGTATAGAGATAAACACTTCGGGATATAAGTATTGTCTTGGCCATCCCCATCCCAAGAAAGAAATCTTAAAACGATATAAGGAGCTTGGGGGCGAAATAATCACCATCGGCTCTGATGCCCATAAACCAGAACATCTTAGCTATGATTTTTCTAAGGCAAAAGAGCTATTAAAAAGCCTAGGTTATAAATATTATACAACTTTTAAAGCAGGAAAACCCACTATGATAAAGCTTTAACATATAAATTAGCCAGCTGAAATTCAGCTGGCTAATAAATTTACAATATATCAACAGTGCCTGGCACCATTTACATTTTGTCAACTATGCAACCTTGTTATTACTTGGCAATTATGGTTCCTCCACCTACAACATAATCATCCTGATAAAAGACCGCTGCTTGTCCGGGGGTTATTGCCCTTTGAGGTTCATCAAATCTACAAAGTATCTCATCTTTTCCAGTTCTTCTAATAGTGCATCTGCTACCCTTATGACTATAGCGAATTTTAGCGTCTACTACCATCTCATCTTTTAAATCCTCTATTGCCATAAAATTTAGATTGTTGACATAAAAGCTATCAGCAAACACATCCTTAGAGTCCCCTATAACAACCTCATTGGTTATTGGTCTAAGTTCCTTAACAAATACTGGCTTACCTAAGGCAAGGTTTAATCCCTTTCTCTGTCCGATAGTATAATTAGCAAGTCCCTGATGCCTGCCTAAGATATTTCCATTAACATCTATAAAATTACCGGGGGTAAATCCATAGCCTGACTTTTCCATATCTTTTTGATACCTAGCTCTTTTTTGCTCAATGATTTTTCTATTATCTTCATCCCGTAAATATTCTTCTATAAATCCTGCATAGTCATTGTTGGCAATAAAACATATTTCCTGACTATCTGGCTTGTCTGCCACAGGAAGTTTTAAATCAATGGCAATCTCACGAATCTCATCCTTGGTGTATGCACCTACTGGCATAAGGGTATGCTCCAGCTGATATTGAGTTAGGTTATACAAGGCGTAGGTCTGATCCTTAGCCCTTGTCACCGAATTCTTAATAGCATATCGGCCATTTGGAAGCTTTGTTATTGAAGCATAATGACCAGTAGCAATATAGGAAGCACCTATGGACAAAGATCTGGCTAGAAGGGCTTCCCACTTTACAAATCTGTTACATGCTATACAAGGGTTCGGAGTCCTAGCCATTACATACTCTGATACAAAATAATCTATGACACTTTTTTTAAATTCCTCTTTAAAATTCATGACATAGTATGGAATATCTAGTACAGCAGCAACTCTTCTTGCATCTTCCACAGCACTTAGACCACAACAGCCACCATTCTCCGATACATTGCATATGTCCTCATCCTGCCATATCTGCATTGTCACACCTATGACATCATATCCTTGTTTTTTTAATAGGTATGCCGCCACAGAGGAATCAACTCCTCCGGACATCCCAACTACTACTTTCTGCATTAGTAACTCCAATCTAATTCTCAATAACTTTCTGTTACATCTTCCTCTTCTTCATGAATATCATCCTTGGGTTTCTCTAATCCCTCAATCTTGATACCATTTTTCTCTGCATAATCCCATAAAGCTGCATGAATAGCTTCCTCAGCCAGAAGTGAACAATGCACCTTTACAGGAGGTAAACCATCCAGTGCATCGACTACAGCTTTATTAGTAACCTTTAATGCATCCTGAACAGTTTTTCCCTTCACAAGCTCAGTAGCTATGCTACTGGTAGCTATGGCTGCTCCGCAACCAAATGTTTTAAATTTTACATCCTGTATGATACCATCATCATCTATATCTAGATACATTCTCATGATATCTCCACATTTAGCATTCCCTACGGTACCAACCCCACTAGGATTTTCTATTTCTCCCATATTTCTTGGATTTGAAAAATGATCCATAACCTTTTTAGTATACATATATTTTCCTCCAGTTTATTAAATAGCATTTTTATCTATATTTATTGTTATCTCCTACGGACAAAATCCTCATATAAGGGGGACATTTTTCTTAGTTTATCTACTACTTCCTTAATACTATCCACTGTGTAATCAATTTCATCCATGGTATTCTCATGGCTTAAGGTAAGTCTTAATGATCCATGGGCAATCTCATGGGGTAAACCGATTGCAAGCAGTACATGGGAAGGATCCAGAGAGCCTGATGTACAAGCTGAGCCACTAGATGCACAGATATTTTTCATATCCAGCATAATTAGTAGGGATTCTCCTTCTATAAACTGAAAAGAAAAATTAGTATTATTAGGAAGTCTATTCTTCCTATGTCCGTTTAGTCTTGTATATGGAATCTCTGTAAGAATACGCTTTATAAGATGTTCTCTAAGTTCTATTTCCTTCTTCACTCTCTCATCTCGAGTATCCATAGCCAGTTGAACTGCCTTTCCAAATCCCACAATATAGGGAACATTTTCAGTTCCTGCTCTTCTTCCTCTTTCCTGAGCACCGCCATGAATTAATGAGCGTATTCTAATTCCTTTTCTTATATATAAAAAACCAATTCCCTTAGGTCCATTAAGCTTATGTGCACTGGCACTGAGCATATCTATTCCAAGGTCTTTTACATTAATATCTAATTGTCCAAATGCTTGAACAGCATCAGTATGGAATAGGACCTTATGTTTCTTAGCTATTTCACCAATTTCTTTGATTGGCTGTATTGTACCAATTTCATTATTGGCAAACATAATTGATATTAATATTGTGGAAGGCCTGATGGCTTTCTCTAATTGTTCTAACTTAATAACTCCATTCTCATCTACGTCAATATAGGTTACTTCAAAACCTCTCTTTTGTAGATATTCACAAGTATGCAGAATTCCGTGATGCTCAACTTTTGATGTTATTATGTGATTTCCTTTTGCTTCATATGCTTCCGCAGTTGCAATCAATGCCCAATTATCAGCTTCTGTTCCGCTGGCTGTAAAATATACTTCTGAATTATCAGCTCCCAAAGCATTAGCGATAATTAATCTAGCCTCATCTATTGCCTTCTTATTCTGTGCAGCAAATTCATAAACACTGGATGGATTTCCATACATATCACTAAAATATGGAAGCATTGCTTCAACTACTTCAGGCCTAGTCTTAGTTGTAGCTGCATTGTCAAGGTATATCTTTTTTTCCATGTAGTCATCTCCTAAATCTTAATTTATATATTTACATTAAGCAGATTAGTTGCCTGGTACTGCTTCTAGTATTTCTAGCATGTCTGCTTTGAACGATTATCTTGTGTAATACCTGCTTCTGCTTGGATCTTCCTACTTTCCTCAACAAGTTCAGAGAGCATAATTCCATCCACCGCATCATTTATACTATCACTTATACGCTTCCACACATATTTTGTTACACATAAATCCGAGTGGCTACACTCGGTGTCTGAATCATTTAATTCTGAGCAATCTACAGGACTTAGATCTCCTTCTAATGAACGTAGAATATCTCCTATGGATATCTCATCGGCAGGCTTAGCCAGTACATACCCCCCCTGGGCACCTCTGATACTATTAACTATTCCTGCTTTCCTTAATTTTGCTATAAGTTGCTCAAGGTAATTGACAGATATTTCTTGTCTTTCAGCAATTTGACTTAAGGCTATTGCTTCATTATCGGTGTTTGTAGCCAAATCAAGTACTGCTCTAAGTCCATATCTTCCTTTAGTAGATAATTTCATAAACAAAACCTCCTGTTCTGAATCTACCACGATTAATATGTACCTTTATATCCTAGTTATTTAATTCCTATTAAATTACTCGGATATAAATATATCACTATGGATATTATTTGTCAATAAGAAAGATTAGTTTATAAAATATTTTCTTATACATTGAATTAGTTCATACATAAGCTTTCTCAAACATAAATATACATATAAATGACTTGACTTATGGAGTAGAACAATGAGAGGCAAATTTTCAATAAGAAAAAGTAGTATTTCTAATAGAAGCATATTAAAGGGAACTTTAATTCTTACATTAGCAGGATTTATAACCAGATTTATAGGTTTCTTTTATAAAATATTTTTATCCAAAACCATGGGAGCTGAATGGCTTGGAATTTACCAATTAATCTTTCCCGTATATGGTATTGCCTTTACCATCTATGCTACAGGAATTCAGACTTCAATATCTAGATTAGTTGCTGCAGAAATGGGAAAAAAGAATCCGAAGAATGTACGAAAAATATTAGGTATGGGTCTAATACTATCTCTGACCCTGGCTTTCTTATTATCCATAATGGTCTATAGATTCTCAGACACTATTGCTTTTCATTTTTTATTGGAGTCCCGCAGTGCAGAAAGCCTACGGATACTGGCTATAGTCTTTCCTTTCTGTGCAGTGACCTCTTGTATTAATGGCTATTATTATGGTTTAAAAAAGGCTGGAGTACCAGCTTCAACACAATTACTTGAACAGCTTGTAAGGGTAATTGTTGTATATATAACTGCCTATATCGTGGGCAATGGTAATCTGCAAGTTTCATGTGAAATGGCTGTACTAGGGTTGGTCCTTGGTGAAATAGCCTCTTGCTTATATAATTTTATATCACTCTTTGTAACTAAATCTCCCAAGAATATTCTATATAGAGAATCTGATCCTGATGGCAAGATTCTAGCTAGAAGAAATATTATAAGGAATATATTAACCCTAAGTATTCCCCTATCAACCAACCGTCTTTTAATCAATATTCTTCATAGTATTGAAGCTGTATTGATTCCAACCATGTTAAGAAGATATGGGCTTACATCTAGTGAAGCCCTAATATCCTATGGAATCCTTAACGGAATGTCCATGCCCTTTATTATGTTTCCCACGGCAATAATTAATGCTCTTTCTGTACTTCTACTTCCTACGGTATCAGAGGCTCAAGCCATGGAAAACAACTCATTAATAGGAAAATCATCTTCCGTTTCAATTAAATACAGTCTTTTAATCGGCATTTTAAGCTCGGGAGTATTTCTGGCATTTGGTAAGAGCCTTGGTAATGTTATATTTCATAGTCAGGAGGCTGGTAATTATCTTGTTATACTTGCCTGGCTATGCCCATTGATTTACCTGGCAACAACCTTAGGAAGTATCATTAATGGGCTAGGAAAAACCCATATAACCTTTATAAATAACATAGTTGGAACCCTAGCCAAGATAGGGCTTATCATATTTTTGATACCCCATATGGGTATCAATGGTTATTTGATTTCACTGCTTATAGGGCAGCTTATTATAACTACTATGGATGCCATATATATAGTAAAAAATGTTCGATTTCATTTTGACTCAGTAAATAGTCTATTAAAACCTGGAATAATTGTAGCCATGGCAGGTTATTTGATAAAAAATATTTATGATTATTTACATAAAATAACGCAGATAAAACAAACAGTTTTTTTATTATCTTTCTGTCTGTTATTCTGCGTTATATCCATAATATTATTTGTAATAACCAATACCGTTTCAAAATCGGATTTTAACTAATATAGCTAAAAAGC
Source organism: Clostridiales bacterium (assembly GCA_012518935.1). GTDB lineage: Bacteria > Bacillota > Clostridia > Lachnospirales > Lachnospiraceae > Mobilitalea. The sequence goes on along the minus strand of JAAYRE010000122.1, from coordinate 3,632 downwards.
ATATAATTATTCTTTCCACTGTTCTTCACATTATATAAGGCCTTATCAGCACATTGAATTAATTGCTCATAATGAATACCATTCTCTGGATAGGCTGCGATTCCCACACTTCCGGAGATCTTTATAGTACAATTACTTGCATCATCAGTATAGGTAGTATTTAAGGCTTCTACCAGGGTTTGTGCTTTACCAATAATAGCCTCATAGCTATCAATATGTCCAGAAAATACCACAAACTCATCGCCACCGATTCTACCGATGATTTCCCCTTCGCTAAATACACTCTTTATCCTGGCTATTACATATGTAAGAACTCTGTCTCCAACCAAATGTCCATAATTATCATTAACCTGCTTAAAATCGTCAAAGTCTATGAACATCAGTACATGCCTTCCATTCTTGTTACCATTAATAAACTTCTCAATTTTTTTAATTGTTACTTCTCTATTATAAACCCCAGTTAGGGGATCTCTGGTAGCTTTATATTCTAAGGAATCTATTTCACGTTTTTGGTAATCTACGTTAATCATTTTACCAATAACATAAAGAGGCTTATTATCCTTATCATAGATGGTTTTTCCCATGAACTGACACCATATATAATCATTATTACGATCCTTTAAACGAAATTCTGCTGAGATAAATTCTTTGCCTGCAGACAATTTACTACAGTATTCTATAAACAAACCGTAGTCATCTGGATGAATAAGATCTCTTTTGTCAAAGGAATTAGCAATATAATCTGAAACATTTGGATTCCTACCAAATAATTCAGTATACTTCTCAGTATATTGCATCTTGTCCGTATCAATATGGTATTCAAAAAGCACGTCATTAGATAGTTCAGAAGCTATCCTATAACGCTCCCTATCTAACCTTAACATTTCCTGCATACGTTTTTGCTCTGTTATATCAACAAACACTGCAGAAACCGATTGTTCTCCATCCTTAGTAATTGCATAATTACCATTCATTAAGCAATAAATTATATAGCCGTCCTTTTTAACAAGACGAACTTCTGAATTTATGCCTTCCCTTTTTTCATCTTTAATGACTTCCCTAAATGTATCTAAATCTTTATAAAAAATAAAATCTGTGATACTAGTTTTATTTTCTTCCCTGGCTTCATTTTTGGTATAACCTAATAAATCATAAAATCCCTTACTTGCGTAGTATATATTGTATGTGTCCTTGGGAATAAAATGTACCAGACCGGCATGTATACTGTTTGTAATCCTGTTAAGCTCAAGAGCGGATTTGGAAATTCTCTTATCATGCTCTAGTTTACAATACATAAATATCATAATAATAATTACACAAAAACATACCGATATAATAACAGATACTAGTAAGAGAGTCGGATTGCTTTGTAAAACATCAAACAGTTTCATTATATACGTCCCCCAACGGTATAATTGAAATCTTACAATACGACTTGTCTATTTATTATGCTAGTAACTTGATGCAAACTATAGTGTATAGAAGTTAAAGCTCGTAAGGTGTCACTTGATATACATAGTAGTTCAGCCAGTTTGTATACATGATATTGGCATGAGCTCTCCATGTAAGGATAGGCCTTTCCCCAGCCATATCTGAGGGATAATAGTTAATAGGTAATTGTGTATCAAGACCCTTATTAATATCCCTTTTATATTCCTGATCCAAGGAAATTCTATCATATTCCGGATGTCCCATTATAAAGATTTGCTTTCCCTCATTAGCCATAACAATTAGGATACCTGCTTCTTCAGATTCAGCAAGAATCTCTAATTCCCCATGCTTTTCAATATCCTCCTTCAATACAGTTGTATACCGAGAATGAGGTGCATAGAATACATCATCAAAACCGCGAACAAAAGGAGTTCTACGCTTTAATACCCTATGCTTATATATTCCAAACATCTTCTTGTCTAACCTTCTTTTCTGAATACCATAATGGTAGTATAGACTGGCTTGGGCTGCCCAACAGATATGCAAGGTTGAAGTTACATGGGTTTTTGACCATTCCATAATCATTTTAAGCTCATCCCAATAGTCTACTTCCTCAAACTCCATTAACTCAACCGGTGCTCCAGTTATTATAAGTCCATCAAACTTTTGATTCTTCACATCCTTACAGGTTAGATAAAACTGATCCAGATGGCTTGTAGGTGTATGCCTTCCTACATAGGTTCCAGTCGTTAAGAAGGTAACATCAACTTGTAAGGGTGTATTAGAAAGACTTCGAAGTAGCTGTACTTCTGTCTCTTCTTTATTAGGCATTAGGTTTAGAATAGCTATCTTAAGTGGGCGGATGTCCTGATGCAGCGCCCTGGTTTCATCCATAATAAATATATTTTCATCTTCTAAGATCTTCTTAGCAGGTAAATCACTCTGTACTTTTATCGGCATAAATCTTCCTCTTCTTTGCTTATAGAATCACTAATTTCAATAATATCATTAATATTATAAATAATCAACAATTATTTTCCCCATATTTTGCTAATATTTTAATTTCATCTTCCGTAATAATTTTAACTCCCAGCTGCTGTGCCTTAATAAGCTTACTTCCGGCATTCTCACCAGCTATGACATAATCAGTCTTCTTTGATACACTGCCTGATATCTTGCCACCATGGGCTTTAACCAATTCTTCCATCTGCTGTCTAGTCATAGTAGGAAGGGTACCAGTTAGGACAAATGTAAGCCCTGATAGACTGGCATCTATACTAGATGACTCATCAGCAGACTCAAAATTCACTCCAGCTTTCTCAAGCCTTGATAAGATATCAAGATTGATGGGATTAGAGAAGAATTCTACCACAGCCCGTGAGCTAATATCACCCATGTCCTGAACTTCAAGAAGCTCCTCGTAGGTAGCCTCTTTTAGGCGATGGATAGATTTAAAATGATTCATAAGCTCATAGGCGGCCTTACGACCTATATTCCGAATACCAAATCCAGTTATAAGACGGTCTATATCATTATTCTTACTATCTTCTATTGCCTTTATTAATTTATCTGTATTTTTTTCCTTACCAACTAGGCCTTTTTCAACCATCTCATCTCGGTATTGGTCCAGATAATAAATATGGGCAATATCTTTTACATATCCTTCTCTAACTAAAGCTTCCACAGAGGCCTCTCCTAAGCCCTTAATATCCATGGCATTTCTTCCTGCAAAATTAATAATGTGCTGGGTAAGCTGAGCAGGACAATTTAAATTATTACATCTTATATCCGCAGTATTTTCATCTCTTCCAGCAGGCCCCCCACAGGAAGGACATTCATAGGGAATCTTATAGGGTAAGGTTCCCTCAGGACGCTTATCTTTTACTACGTATAAGACTTCAGGAATTATTTCTCCTGCTTTTCTTACAACTATAGTATCTCCTATTCTAACATCTAATTCATCAATTCTATCCTGATTATGAAGGGTGGCTCTCTCAACATTAGTACCACACAAATGTACAGGATCAAATATAGCTGTAGGAGTAATTCTACCTGTTCTTCCCACAGAGAGGCGGATATCCTTTACAATGGTCTCCTTTTCCTCAGGGGGATACTTGTATGCTACTGCCCACCTAGGAACCTTAGATGTGGCTCCAAAGTATTCTCTATCAGCCAAACTATCTACCTTAACAACAGCTCCA
>JAAYRE010000121.1 GCA_012518935.1 Clostridiales bacterium | reverse complement strand
TGCCTCTACCATCGCAATTCCTCCTGTTTCTTGGTGTGTTGTCTTTAACTATCCTAAAGTATATATCAAATTAGCTAATTTATCAACTTCTTTTTTATGATAAATTAACAAAAACTTACACCATTACAAGATTTCTATTCTTACTTATTAAAATATGCATCAAATACCTTTTCTGCTATAGGAACTGCGTACTCACTTCCAGAGCCTTTATTCTCTACTATTACACTTATGGCAATCTTAGGTTCATGTATAGGGGCAAAACCGATAATCCAAGCATGGGAATTCTTGCCCTCCTGCTCAGCGGTCCCTGTCTTTCCTGCAACTTTTATATTAAAGTTATTTAATCTTTTGCCTGTTCCTTCTGTAACCACAGCTCTCATAAGACTTTTTAGATAGTCAGCCTCCCTTGAGGTCATAACATTAGCTACTTCCTCAGGCAGATATCCCTTAAGGATTTTGCCACCGGCACTTTCTACCCTATCAATTACATATGGTTTCATCATAACCCCGTTATTAGCCACAGCTGAGGCAATCATTGCATTATGAAGAGGAGTTAATAAGGTTCTGCCTTGTCCGATTGCTGTCTGCATAGCTTCCTTCACTGAGTAGTCTCCAGCTTTTAACTCAAAACTGCTAGGATTGTTTATTATTCTAGCAGGCAAAGCCCTATTAAAGAAAAAACTCTCACATAGATTTCTAAAGTTATTAACTGGTATATTACTACCTATGGTGGCAAATGAAGTATTACATGATTTTGCAAATGATTCTTTTAAATTAAGATTACCGTGTACCTTTTTATTACTACAACTTATTGTCATCCCTTCATATTCGGTTTGACCTTTGCATTTATATGAATAATCAAGATAATTAGGATTTTCTCTCATGTATGCTAGGGCAGTTAGCACTTTAAATGTGGAGCCTGGTGGATATAAGCCTCCGCTTGCTCTATTAAGTAAAGGGGATTCTTCATCTTTATCCTCAGAAAGTCTTTCCCAGTTTTCATCGATATCATTGGGATTGTATCCAGGCTTAGATACCATGGCTAGAACCTTGCCCGTTTGAGGCTCCATAACTAGAACAGCTCCCCAATCATCTCCCAAGGCATCATAAGCGGCTTTAGTTAGCTTATGATTAAGTGTGGATACTACATTGTTACCGGGATTTTTAATCCCTACTAAGTCATTGTAGATAGTATCATAGGAGTTGCTATAGGAAGTTAATAGGGTGATATTCTCTACTTCTTCAATTCCTGTACGTCCCCTCATAACTCTTCCCACTACATGAGCATACATGTCATCATAGGGATATTCACGAAACTCGTTATCTTCCTGGTCCGTTGTGGTTCTAGCCAGTACAACACCATCTGAGGACACAATATTTCCCCGTTTAACTCGTCTTGCCAGTACATCATGTCGTAGATTATAGGTGCTATTTACTACATCCTTGCTCCTAAATATTAGATAGTAGCTAAAATACCCCAAGGTCAGGACAAACAAGCCTATAAATATATAAGCAACAGAAAAAACTATTTTTTTATTGTTCTTCATCATGAATATCACCTACCAAGTTATCTTCTACCTTCTGAGTTTCTGCTATATTACCCCTGTGAAATATTCCTTGTATTACCATGAACATAATAATGGATGCAACAATAGAACTTCCTCCATAACTAATTAGGGGCAATGTAACTCCTGTGGAGGGAATAAACTTAATAACTCCTCCTATGGATAGAAACACCTGAAATCCAAACATTACCGAAAAGCCTAGGGCTATAAGACGATAAAAAGAATCCAAGTGCTTTAATGAGATATTTATAAGAACTATGAAACAGTTAACATAAATTAAAATCATGCATATAGCAAATAAGCCGCCAAGTTCTTCTGCTATAGCAGAGAATATAAAATCACTATCCACAACCGGTATACTTGTAGGTAGCCCCTGCAACAATCCCATGCCAAACCACCCTCCAGTGCCAATGGCAAATAAAGACTGTGATATCTGATATCCTTCATTATCAATATACCCAAAGGGATTCTGCCATGCCATTACCCTAACCTTCACATGGTCAAATAACTGGTATGCAACCCAAGCTGCCACACTTCCCATAGCTAGTCCTGACAGCAGATATAATGGTTTGGCAGTTGCCACATAGAGCATAAAGACATAGGTAACAAAAAATATCAATGCTGCACCCAAATCTCTTTGAAACACCAGGGCTAATACTGTTACTGCTGCCATAATTGTAACAGCACATATTCTTTTAAAATCAAGTCCCTCATCAAACAAGGCTGCAATACATAAGACAAACAATACTTTTACAAATTCCATTGGTTGAAATGTCATGCCAAGTACACTTAACCAGCTGGTTGCACCATGCTTTTCCTTTCCAACCAGAAGAACTAATATTAGTAAAGCTATTCCTACCACACCATATATCCAACCATAATATCTTAGTTTATTTAACCTTTGAATGACAGCAGGAACTAAAAAAGCAATACCAAAAGCAAGGCCACTGACTATAACCTGCCGTACTGCCTTATCAAAGGACAGTCTGGTGATTACTATAAATCCTATGGATAGAAGTAGCAGCATATTTAACAAGAGAAGTCTAGATATATTAGGATAAAATATCGTATAAAAGGTCAACACCAGTACAAGGAGCACTACTTCACATAGATAAAGTATTAGCAACTTGTCACTGGGGGCCTGTAGATACAAGGTAAAATACCCAGTAAAATGTAATATGAACATGGAGAATGTCATCATCTTATATGATTTATCCTGAAACTTTTTACTTCGATTAACCAATACCCTATAAGCAAAGTAGCTATAGGCTCCCATCAGGATAATCAAGAGATATTTGGTTAATTCAATAATAATATGCATAGATTCACCTGCTTGTAGTAACAAGAAACTATATTTTAAGATTCAACATCATGTATCATATATCAATAACTATCTCTAATCACCATCACTCTACGCCTCGGTTAAAATGTCCTCTAGTAATATTGTCAAACTTAAGAAATTCTGTTCTACCATAGACAAAACCTCCAATATAAGCCTCTAGTACCATCTTCATTTCATCTATGGTTTCATAAGTAAAATCAAGTCTAATTCCATTTGGCTGCATCTTTTTTATTGCCTCTGTCTGACCCAGTAAGGAGAGTCGCTGTCCATTATATATTATATTATAACAAGAGCTACAATTAGTTCTAACATAGAACTTCTTACCCAGTCTATCAAGGAGATAATCACTTCGGCTTTCTCCCGCTTGACATTTGGAACAGCCATCTGTACTGGCATAAAGACACTGAACTGATACCATAACAGGCATATATCCATAAACTATTATCTCGCAGTCTCCTAGTCCAAGTTCCTTCAGCTCATGTTTGTTTAACTCTAAGGGTGCTGTAAAATCATTAATCCCCTGATCCTTCCAAAATTCTTTAGCCTCTTTATTAAAGATATACATATTATGATTAAGCCTTATGTTTTTCTTCAATCCTGTACTCTCATATATTCTATGAAGTAGTTCTATTTCTTCATTGTTCTTTACTATAAATCCAGTAATAGTATCTTCCTTTATAATAGTAGATATGTCTTTTTCAAGTTTCATATAAGTCACAGGCCTGCATATATGAGGTAGTAATACATATAGCTCCTTCCCATGATTTGATCCTATCTTAGACATTTCTATTATTTGTTCCAAGGAAAAATTATCATAATCCAAATATATTGAAGAAATCTCCTTATAGGATAGGGCCAAATCAAATTGCTCTTTTGTCAAAACAGACACCCTAATTCTAGTATGACCTAATTTGATATTATCAGTATTTCTTACTCTATTATCACTTTCTACATCAAAGTTTCTGACTTTATCCTTATTAAAACTATATCCATCTTGGCTCCTATCTGCTACCCCATCATCTCCTGTCCTTCTATATGATTCAATAACTTTATGGGAAAGGGCAAGGATAGCTTCTCGCCTAATCTCGTTAAGCCAAGATACAGGGACGAATATATCATCATCCGCCTCCATATCAAGCTCCTGGAAATAAAACATGGAATCACCAAGCTTATCAATGGATGCTTGTAGCTTCTCCTTAGTCATAGGTTGCTTAATGGCAGGCTCCACAATATTATGATGGGCAGTTACATGGCAATTATTATAATAAAGGGTAAGACGGAGCTTTTCCCCCAATTTTGCCAACAAGTATCCCTTAATTGGAAGCTTTTCATCTTTCTTAATATATTTATCTTGAAGAGCATTTATTAAGTTGTTATTCCTGGTTCTATATACAAGATCACCTATGCTTATCTTCTGTCTTTGATTTGGTTTCTTGCCTTTTATCTTGCCTTTATTATCTATGGAAATATATCCCACATTAGCCTTGAGAGTTTCAAACTTATCTCGATTATCTTTCATGGTAAATTCATATACCGGCTCATTATTGATGTTTCTTATCTCTAGGATATCTTGTGCATTAATATCTTCATTTAGCCTGATATTAACATATCCCTTGTGTACACCTATTACTTCACCAATAACCACTCCGCTGTGATTTGGTCTAACCGTTGACATCATAGATTTGCCATGATATAACTTGCCATATCCTTCTGAAAATCCACCACGATTATATAAATCCATAAGGTCAAGCATATCCTTGTTAAATTCCTTGCTTTGGAGACATTCCTGAAACTTTTCTCTCCCTTCCTCCATATATATATCTACATATTTGCGGTACAAGTATGAAACCCCTGCGGCATATTCCGGGCTCTTCATTCTTCCCTCTATCTTGAAGGATTCTACACCTGCATCAATCAAGTCAGGAATAAGTGAAATGGTATTGATATCCTTGGGGCTAAGAAGATATGGCTCCTTATCTGAGGATATCTTGTTTTTACCTGAGAAAAAATGATAAGGCATCCTACATGGTTGGGCACAACGGCCTCTGTTACCACTTCTTCCGCCAATCATACTGCTCATAAGACATTGCCCTGAATAGCAATAACATAGGGCACCATGGACAAAGGTTTCAATCTCCATATCAGTATTATCTCGAATATGCTTTATCTCCTTAAATGATAACTCCCTGGCAGTTACCAGACGGGTTACTCCCATACTCTTTAGAAGATTTGCCCCTTGTGCCATAGTAATGGTGGTCTGTGTACTGGCATGAATAGGGAGTTTAGGAAAGTGTTCATGGATAAACTTCATTACACCCACATCTTGCACAATAACAGCATCAAGGCCTGCCAGATAATATTTCTCTAAATATTCATACAGATCACGGATCTCATTTTCTTTAATTAGGGTATTAACAGTCAAATACAATCTTTTATTTCTTAGATGAGCTTCATCAATAGCTTTAAGTAGAAGATCCTCATCGGGGTTTTCTGCAAAGGCTCTGGCACCAAATCTACTTCCTCCCATATAGACAGCATCGCAGCCTGCATTCATAGCAGCCCTCATGCTTTCATATGAACCAGCTGGCGCCAGTATCTCAATCTGTTTTTCCATATATTAAAAACCTCTTTCTTATCACATCTTATATAAAACAAGCTGCCCAAGGGATACTTTCCGACCTTTCGGTATAGGTATGTATCGCAACTGTTGGACAGCTATAGTCATCTTTTATCTTTTTCTATCCGCATCCTTTAGTTCTGTTTCAAGGCGGATTATCTTCTTTTGATATTCATTTAGTTCAGATTTCAAATTATCAATTTCTTTTTCAGCAGATTGAAGCTTAGTCTGAGTCGCTATTAGCTCATGTTTTAATTCAAAGACTTCATTACTCTTTTGGTTGTATTCATATTCAATCTCTTTGGCCTTTTCCTTAGCTTTATGGTAATCATCTGCTATATTTATCTGTATTAAGATATTCCTTAAGTCTGAATCTAAAAACTTGTAAGCATCCTTATCTCGGAATTCATTGAATTTACTGTTAATATAGGAAGCTACCCTTTGAAGATATTCTTCGCTTTCATAACCACTTAACGTATATCTTTTGTTATTGATGATAACCTCAATATCGTTAAACTTATTCATTGCCTTTGCCCCCAATTATTTATCTGACACTTAGGATGTCTCACTTACCCATCTTTCTAAAGTATACACTAATTTCTTTTTATATACAAGAAGCAATATTTCCAGGTAGGTCTTATTCCTCCACCTTAACAATGTTCAAATGTTTATATGCCAAATCTGATGCTACCCTTCCTCTTGGTGTACGAAGTATTAGTCCATTCTGCACCAGGTAAGGCTCATATACCTCTTCTATGGTTCCCACATCTTCTCCTATGGTGGTGGCTATTGCTGAGGTTCCAACCGGTCTTCCACCAAACTTCTCTATCATGGTAAGTAGGATTTCCCTATCGATATGGTCAAGACCTAACTTGTCCACTTCCAGTAAATCAAGAGCAAATATGGCCACTTCCTTTGTAATCTTACCATCGTATTTTACCTGAGCAAAATCTCTAACTCTTTTTAATAACCGGTTAGCAAGTCGGGGTGTTCCACGGGAGCGACGGGCCAGTTCTATAGCTCCTTCATCATCAATCTCCACATCTATAACCTTAGCAGATCTAATTATAATCTGTTTCAGTTCATCTACATTATAAAAATCTAGACGATTTACCACTCCAAAACGGTCTCTTAAGGGTGGGGTAAGCATTCCTGCTCTAGTGGTGGCCCCGATTAATGTAAACTTAGGTAATTCCAAACGCAGGGACCTTGCTGAAGCCCCTTTTCCAATGACTATATCAATTACATAGTCCTCCATAGCAGGGTATAATAGCTCTTCTACTTGATGGTTTAGCCTATGGATTTCATCCACAAAGAGAACATCTCCTTCTTGAAGATTATTTAGAATTGCTGCCATTTCACCTGGTTTTTCAATAACTGGTCCAGACGTAATCTTTATATTAACCCCCATCTCATTGGCAATTATACTGGCCAAGGTTGTTTTTCCAAGTCCAGGAGGCCCAAAGAACAAAACATGGTCTAAGGATTCATTTCGTTGCTTTGCAGCCTCAATATAGACCTTAAGGTTTTCCTTAATCTTTTCTTGACCTATATATTCGTCAAAGACCTGAGGTCTTAGGGAATTCTCAAGTTTTTTGTCTTCCTCCATTAATTCCGTTGATATCATTCGTTTAGACATATGCATCTCCTTACAATTTCTTCAAACAGAGCCTTAATATATCCTCCGTAGTCATATCCTCTGTAATATCTATCTGATTCACTATCTTAAAGGCATCAGATGCCGAATATCCCAAGGAACTTAGTGCCTCAATGGCCTCTTCTC
>JAAYRE010000120.1 GCA_012518935.1 Clostridiales bacterium | reverse complement strand
GCATTATGACGGGCACTGTTGGCGTTTTGTGAACTATGCAGCCATAATGCTACGCATTGTGCCTGGCACTTAAAATATCATAAATCATGCTAAAAAGCAACTCTGAAACAATACCAGGCATTATATCTGCAGCTATTGACGTCCTTGCACAGGAAAAGTATAATGACTTTATAAACATGGGTCTATTATAAGGAGTACTTTATGAATAGAAGCGAATTGGCCATATTACTAAAAGAACATAATCAGGAGCACATTCTAGATTATTATGATAAATCATCTATAAGTGACAGGAATAAATTAGTTTCTCAAATACAAAATATAGATTGGGGATTACTAGGGCTCATAGACCGAGAAAAAACCCAACAAAGAGGGAATTTTGAACCTCTAGAGGGAATGAGTATCGAACAAATCGATGCAAATAAAAAACCATACTATGATATGGGAATTAAAACAATTAGTGATGGGAAAGTAGCTGCCGTCCTATTAGCCGGTGGTCAGGGTACACGTCTTGGTTGTGATGGTCCTAAAGGCATGGTAAATATAGGCCTTACAAAGGATGTCTTCATCTTTGAATTATTGATAAAAAATATTATGAGTGTAACAGTAGAAGCAAATGCTTGGATTCCTTTATATATCATGACAAGTATAAAGAACAATGAGCAGACCATAGCATTCCTTGAAGATCAAGATTATTTTGGATATCCAAAAGAGTATATTACTTTTTACATACAAGATATGACGCCATCAGTGGATTTTGAAGGCAAGTTATTAATGGAATCTAATGACAGCCTTTCATTATCCCCTAATGGTAATGGCGGTTGGTTTTCATCAATGGTTAAGGCAAACTTACTTGATGATTTACATAGGCACAGTATTGAATGGATTAATGTATTTTCTGTTGATAATGTCCTTCAAAAGATTGCAGATCCTATATTTATTGGAGCTACAATTGCATCTAATAGTCAAAGCGGAGCTAAGGTTGTAAGAAAAGCAAATCCTAATGAACGGGTTGGGGTCTTATGTCTAGAAGATGGAAAACCATCTATTGTAGAGTACTATGAGATGACCGATGAGATGGCAAATGCAAGGAATGATAATGGTGATTTAAGCTACGCACATGGAGTTATTTTAAATTATCTATTCAGGCTAGATAAATTGGAGGATATTCTAAATATTGATTTACCTATTCATGTTGTAGAGAAGAAAATACCTTATCTTACTATGGATGGACAATATATTAAACCAAGTAAACCAAACGGTTATAAGTTTGAGGAGCTGGTACTGGATATGATCCATCTATTTGATAACTGCCTTCCCTTTGAAGTTGTAAGAGAAAATGAGTTTGCTCCCATAAAGAATGCTACAGGAGTTGATTCCATCAGTACTGCCCGGCAGCTTCTAATGGAGAATGGATATAACCTATAATATATGATAAATAAAACTATTTGTTTAATTAGTGGAATCATTAAGAAGTCAGGCACTGTTAACACAGAGGAACTTGTTAACAGTGTCTGACTCCTTTACACGACACTTTCTAAGATCAATTATTAATAATTAGTCTTCTTTTTTCTTAAGAACAACTGCTCCGCTTCCAAATGCAAGTGCACTTAAACCAAATACTAATGCAAGAGAAGCAACGCCTGTCTTAGGAGCATCTGTAGAAGCTACAGGAGCTTTAGTCGCTCCACCAACAGCTGGTGTATTCATTGCATCTTTAACTTCCGCATCTGTAAGAACTACATCATAAACCTTGAAATCATCAAAGTAGCCTTTGAAGATTATATCCCATGCATTTATTCCTAGGTAGATTTTACTATCATTAGCAAATGTATACTTAGCTACAGGACCTTCGCCAAACAATTCGCCATTGATATATAACTTACTGTGATAAGTTCCTGCTACTTCTGTCTCAAGCACTGGATCCATACCAACTTTAGATGAGTCAACAGTAACTACAACATGATTCCATTCATTTCTAGCAAGAGCAATAGGATTAGCATCATCTACTGCAAAATAAGCTTTTTGGTACCAAGGCCATACAAGATTAGGATCATCACCTAATTCTAATGATGCTTCCTGACTTCTGGACCACATAATAGGGGCAGCGTCTCCAACCCAATCTGTCTTTGTAATGTTTAACCATGCACATCTGCCTTCTGCTTCTAATAAATCCTGCCCTATTTGAACTATAGGACCAAAATTTGAAAATCTAGCTGGGTTCACCCAGAAAGCTACAGAGTATGTCTCGCCAACTGCTTTAGCATCAAGTATTAAACCAAATGTACCGTCTAATGAAACTGCCTGACCATTCTTACCTTCAACATATTGAACATTAGCACTATCGTTAGCTTTAGGAATATTGGGTGTTACAGGCAAGCCATCAACATCGCCTTCTCTAGTTACAGCTACAGCTCCCCCTAATTCACCATCAAAGCCATTCTCATAAACTGGAGTTGCGGCCATTGCTACTGTAGCAGGTAATGCTATTACCATGATTAGTGTTGCTACAATAATTTTTCTAAGTTTCATCTCTTTTCCTCCTTATAATTATTTTTTAAAGCATTTCTCATGCTCATTATAGAGTTTGATAAATATGTACTTTTGTTTATTTATATCTTAACTACTTTAGTATTCGATTAACTAATTCTAGAATACTACTTTTTTACTAAAAGGTCAAGATAAAAACTAAAGTTTATATATATAATTAATAGAAAAGTTTATAACCTTAACAATGCAGTCTTATTAATTAGACAAAATCCATGTCTTTTCTATATTGTTTTTATGTATAATTAACAAAGCAATATAGATTCACCAAATAGCTTACTATTTAAGAATTAGATTGAATCATAGCATTTAAATCGAATATTGGAGTTCCATCCTCCTTCCATCTTAGCTGCATCAACATCGTATGACGGTTTGGATCAAATAGGGGGTCTCCCTGTATTTCTTCATAAGGCCTTGCATGAAAAACCATAATATCCTTGCCATCTTCTGATCTGGTAAATGAATTATGCCCCGGTCCATAAATATTCAAGTCTGCATTAGTTTTTAACACGGGATATCTTTCTTTCTTCCAAGATCTTGGATCCAACAAATCTGCATCTTGATTAGCTGTCATCATCCCCATTGCGTAGCATGCACCAGTTCCACTTGCTGAATAGGTAAGAAATATTTTTCCATTCTTTTTTATAACAGCAGGTCCTTCATTGACCCAAAAATCAACTCTTTCCCAATCATAATCAGGGGTAGTAAGTAATACCTGAACGGTTTTTAACTTGGTAGGTGATTCCATCTCTGCTATGTATAAGTTCGATATCTGTTTGCCCACTCCAACTTTTTCTGCCCAAATATAGTAATGTCTACCATTATGCTCAAATACTGTGGCATCAAGTGAAAATGCTTCAAAAGTAAATTCATCATCGTCTGCAGGCAGCATTTTTCCCCTTTCAAGCCAGGTTCCTGTTAATGGATCCTTATCTTTGCATTCAAGTACATATGGCCTTATCGCCCACATATCATCTATTTGTCCAGCAGCAAAATAGATATACCACTTTCCATCTAGGTAATGAAGTTCAGGTGCCCAAATATTACAACTCATAATACCCTCTTTATGCCTCTCCCAAATTGTTATTTCATCAGCCTGGGAGAGTCCCTTTAATGTAGTAGATTTTCTTAAAATAATTCTGTCATAGGAAGGTACAGATGCAGTAAAATAATAAGTTCCGTCAGTATGTCTATAAATATACGGATCAGCTCTCTGCATAATAAATATGCTCATCAAAGTCCTCCTAACGTCTTTGCTTGCTCGATAGGTCCGATATTTGCAAATGTCCAACTGTAACTTATTAATATCAGACCCATATCTGTATTATTGCTTTATAATATGATTAATTGGTCGGTTCCCAATCAATATTAAAGTATTGTTTCATTGCTGCTTGATGGTATTGATTAGCCTTTTCAGTTGCTTCTGCAGCATAATCTGCAGCCTTAGCTTGACCACTATCTACCAGGTTATGAATATTTAATTTATTAAAGTACTCATCACAGAAGGTCCAATATCCTGCAATGGACATCCAGCCAAAAGGTACAGGCCTTGTACAATTCTTAAAATACGCATCCCAATAAGGTCCTTCTTCTTCATTAGTTGGGTATAATGATCTGTAGTCAGCCCAAACCCCTTCATCCATTGTAATAGGAGCAGGCATGGAATCTCTCTTTAAAGGCATTCCTGAAGCATTGGTAATGGACTCATCAAGGAATATTTCCATCTTAGCTTCCCAGCCTTCTTTACCCCAACCCATGAACTTCAATAATTCATAAGCTTCTCTTGGATGTTTTGTAGCTGCAGAGATACCACCCATATCAAGGGTTGCTATGGTGTTTGCTACACCATCAACTTCATCAACTGATGGTATTGCATAAGGAACGAAGTTGATTTTCGCATCTTCTTTATACTCCGGTGTATCCCAGATATTCATATAAGTCCAGTAAGCTTCAGTCATAACAGCGACACGACCGCTGGCACCTGCCCAGCCTTCCCAATCGCCTAACCAATCTTCCATTCTTTGAGTTTCTCTTTCAGGAGCAACGTATCTGTTCAATTTAAGATCCGCAAATTCTTGCTCACCAACAGCCCAAACACTTAGATCAAATCCAGTTCCGTCCCAACCAAACTCACCCTTAATATCCTGAGATGCTGCAATACCGTACAAGCTATCTAATCTGTTATAAGCACCTAAACCATAATATGCTGGTGACTGAGTGTGATCAGTGGCATCCTTAATTAATTGAATCATCTCTTCCCAAGTCCAGTCCATTCTTGGCATTGGAATATTTAATGTTTCTAACACTGTTTTATCTACATATACTATGCCAGGAAAGAACTTAATAGGAGTAGCCCATTTTCTATCTGTGTCATAGTAACCAATTTTTAATTCATTAATAGTAGGGAGAATATTCTGGTTTTCAGGATCTGCTTCCCATAACTCTGTCATATCATAAAGCAGGTAGTTGGATAAGGCAAAATCAGAATCCGAAAACATGAAAGCATCGGGAACTTCACCTGTGTTAATAAGGTTTAACAGTGTGGTTCCAAAGTCAGCAACATTGATATACTCAACTTCTACTGTAATGTTCGGGTATTTATCCATGAATTTTTCTGCCAACTTCTTGGTTAGTACCTCACTATCAAAGTTTAGATATTTGAGTGTAATTGGCTCCGTAGTCATTGGTGGTAAACCTGTTGAAACTGTTGCTTCATTGCTATTTGCTTGCTCATTTTTCTCCTTAGTATCTGCTTGGTCACTGCCCTGTGTTGCATTAGTAGGTGTTTGATTTGAGCCTTTATCTGCCTTGTTATTTCCAAAGACACATCCTGATAAAGCACTTATCAACATTGTTAATACCAGTAATAATGCAATTCTTCTTTTCATGATTGTTAACCTCCTCTTTTATAATTAAAATATAAATATAATCAGATTGATTATTCACCAGTTATTCCGGTTCGATCTATACTTTCTACAAAGTATCTTTGGAGTACAAAGTACATAATTAGAACAGGTAAGATACTTAACATGATTGCAGCCATTCGGATGGATTCATTATTGCTTTGGGCTGCACCATCTACAACCATTGCTAGTTGTGGATTGTAGCCTGAATCAAACTTTTTAAGTTCAACAATTAAGGTGGTCCAGCTACCATTGCCAAAGACACCATTTACATATAATTGTGTAAGGTATGATTCATTCCAATACCATACAAATGAAAATAAAAACACGGTTATTATGGCAGGTATTGCAGAAGGTAGTGCTATCCTTCTAAAAGATTTAAAATATCCTGCTCCATCAATCTGAGATGCTTCAATTAAAACCTTTGGTATTTGTCTAAAGAATTGATAAAATATTAAAATGAAAATCGGTGCATTTATTCCCTGACCAAGTAATGCTGGAAGTACGAAGGACCATAGGCTTCCAACCAGCTTCAAATCAGCATACAAGACATATGTAGGCATCATTGTAATCTGGGGAGGAATAATATAAGAAAATATTAATATAGCCATAAGTAGCTTCTTACCCCTAAAATTAAATCTTGCAAATCCATAGCCTACAAAAGAGCACACTATTACGTTAATAACTGTAGGTACACCTGCAACAATAATACTCTGAACAAACGAATTTAGATAATCCATATTTAATGCTGCTTTTTTATAATTATCCAAGTACAGGGAGCTAGGTATCCACTTAATGGAGGTGTCAAGCAAATCCTCAAGATTCATAAAACTACTACTTATCATATTAAGTATGGGATATAAGTATATAAATCCAATACAAACCAATAAGGCATATACTATAATCTGCTTAATAAGTCCATCCTTTTCTCTGGAACCCTTTAAAACCTTACGAATTTTGTCCTTATTGATTTTCTTATTTAGAATTGAGGGCTTTTTTAATCTTTCCATCATTTCTCCTTCCCCTCCTTCTTGCTCTTTTTATAGCTCGGTTTTGCTTAACTCTATCTTTCTTTACCTTTTTAACTTGTTTATCATAAGCATCACGTTTTGTAACTAATACCAGAGCTACTATTCCGATAATCAAGGTTTCGGCTACTGAATACATCCAGGCCATTGCTGAGGCGTATCCATAACCTTTATTTCCAGCAAACATGGCATTTTGAATAATGTTGATTATAGGATTACTCTCATTATTAGATGTAGCTATTACTGTATAAACTGCATTTAATAATATCATTGACTTAATTGTCGGCAAGGTAATCTTCCAGAAACATTCCCATTCAGAACCGCCATCCATCTTAGCCGCTTCATATAAAGAGGCATCAATTTTCTGAAGAGCAGATAAAAATATAAGAATCTGCACCCCTGAATACCACAAAATCGTAACCATATTTCCGAAGACTTCTGATATAGACTTGGCAATATATTGGGGTAAAAACTGGTTTAAAGCCGAATTTATAGCTTGAACATTCATGGTGTTTATTGTTGTCGCTCCTTGACCAGTAAGCATAAGCATTACTGGACCACTTACAATAATTACAGGGAGGAAAAATATTAGCCTAAAAGCACCTTTAAACTTTATTCTTCCATTAAGCAACATAGCTATAATTAAAGCGAATACTACAATTATGGGAACTGATAATAATGTTTCTAAAAAATACGACACCAGCATTACCGGGAAATCTTTATCTTCAAGCCATATCTGTGTGTAGTTTTCATGCCCTACAAAAGTAATCAACCTACCAAATGGTGTCATTCTAATATCAGCCAATGAAAACTGAAATGACTGTACCAAAGGTATTAGTAGAAAGACTAACACTCCTATAAACCAAGGAAGTATAAATAAATACCCATACCGTGCTTCTCTTTTTTCTAGTTTTCCAAGCTTTACCTTCTTAACTTTAGCCTTTTTACTCATTTTGACTCACCTACCTTATACGACATCGCTTCTACTGTATAACCATCAATAGGTTGTGTCTCATTACCATAATTTACATAGATCTTTGTTCCATTATCATAGGTTACAATAGTCAGACCAGAATCTAATTTTTCATGATCAATTATGTATGCACCCTGTACTGAGTCATTCACTTCTTTCAAAGCAGTCGTATACCGGATAATATCATCTTTATATATACTGTACTCTGAGCTGTATATATCGGCTGAATTTGTATATATTAACTTTGACGAGTTTTCCCAGGTAATTAGGAATGACGGATAAACACCCATTTCTATTAGCTTCAAGAAGAATTCTTCCTTATTTGCCTCAAAATTCATATACTCTGAATATAACGGCATAAGACCTTTTAATGAAATGGCTAAAAAGGGGATTTCCTCGTCAACAAAATTGTACTGAGAAGTTCCAATAGGCAAGTCTAAAAATGCATCTGTATACTTCCACAAATATGCAAAGGGTTGTTCTAATAAATAGCCAAACTTATCATCTGATTTTGAAAGCATGCTTTCATACGCATCCCTGGTATATCCTCTAGAATATTCGCTACCGCTATATGAGAAGGTAAAAATACTACTTGTAATACCCCCTATAGCCAAATCTGAAATACCAGCCCTAGAATAGTCATCTACCAATTTCTCAAAATAGTAATTAGACCGTTTTGGTATTAAATACAACATATCTTCATAAACTTGCATGTAAGTT
This sequence comes from Clostridiales bacterium, assembly GCA_012518935.1. Lineage (GTDB taxonomy): Bacteria > Bacillota > Clostridia > Lachnospirales > Lachnospiraceae > Mobilitalea. The sequence continues at coordinate 10,459 of JAAYRE010000120.1, read as the reverse complement.
GGCTCTTCGAATAATCTCTTATCAATCCTCTTAACCACATTAAATGTAGTATTAAATTCATCGGGATTGATTCTTAATAAATCATGATACAGATATAATTTTCTACCGGATTCATTGATATCTTTAATTAACCTTGTCAAATCTTTAGTTTTACCAATATTTCTATCAGTTTTATATTTTTCAATGGGAACTTTGTTAATACCACCTTTTTGCCATCCTTTATATATAGAAAGAATATCTGTAATTCCTTCTTCTTCTAAATCTGCATATATGTCACGGATATTTTGTATGGTGGTCATAGTAACATTTCTTGTTGAGAACAGCCATTCCTCTCTTTCAGTTCCAATAAAGTCAATCCTTGTATTATAGGTAGAATCATCTTTATGAAGGTGGAATTCTTCTATCAAATAATCTCTGAAAGATAAAGCCAACCCTACATAATTAGCATTGTTACCGTCAACGAATTTGTATCTTACCTTTATATTATAGTGGATTCTATCTTCCTCAATATCATCAACAACCCCCGAACTACTATTACTGGTTGGCTGTTTGAAAGTTCTCCTTAAGACAAACTTAGGATAAATACGATTATAGGGAATCTTTACACCATTGGGATAAGCCTCAATGCTGGCTCTTTCTGCTCCACCTTCTATAATCCCCAAGTAGCCAATATCACTGGTATGAACCATTCCAAATACAGGGGCCAATACATATTCAGCTTCATTTACTGTCTGATGACGTTCCCATAATAAGGACTGGGTAGACTGGTCTTTAAATCCTATATCTTCACCATAAACCATCTGAGAATATCCACCGGTTAATCTTCCTTCTTTGTCATTGAGGTAAATAAGTGCACCATTTCCATCCGGGATAAACATGTATCCTTCTTTTTCACCAAGGTAACTATGCCCCATCATAGGGAATACATTAATTGCTCCTATATGATATTTATCTCTGCTTTCTTTTATGGATTCATCAGGAATTTCAACTAACATTTCATCCCCAACAAGAGTTACATTCATACTTAATCGAAATCCATAATCGAGGAATGTAATATCTGCTTTAAAACCATTGTTAATTTCAGTTATTTCAATTAAATTCGTATTATTTATCAAATCCGCCTGAACTGCCTCATTGTACCCATCAATAACATTTAGTACTATTCCGGACTTAATGAATCCTACCCACTGTTTATTAATGCCTTCTCTATCTTCCTTAACAGTTGTATGGATTAGGGATCCATTTCTTTTATCCTCAATTGATACAGAAAGATTAGATGCAGTTAAATACATTTTATAATTGTCATTTTCTGCAATTAATTTATCTACATATTTATCAATATTGGATTTTGGTAATAAAGAATTATCAAAACCCTGGGGACCATGGGGTCCACCATTATTTTGCCCATTAGGTGTTTTTGAGAAACTAGCTATGGCTATTAATACTACAGCAAAAAACACAATGAATACACTTGATACGATTATTCTTTTTATAGGAATTCTTCTGTTAGAAGCCAAGTCGATACACCGCCTCTCCACCAATGGCTGTTATAAAGTCAAATACCTGCTGCCAAAGAACATAGATAATAAATACTAATAGGGCAAATATTAATGCGGCAAACAGGGTCAGAACAATCACTTTAACAGTTTCCTTTACAGTAATATTGTTAACTTCCTTAATTGCTATAAAGATTAATACAAGAACCCATGCCAATATAAGTTGTTCAGAGAAGGTTACCAAAAAGCTCTCATTTAAGGTTACAACTTTACTAATAATAAATACTACTGGCTGTATAACAATATAGGGGGTTAAGCAGTATGCAAAAGAACAATATATCTGTTTAAATGATCCCTCACCATCATTTATAGTACAAACTAGATAGTTACATGCTGTTAGAACAATAAATATAGTCAAAACCGACCCAATATCCGAGAAAAGATTATATCTACCCTCTCTAACTGTCTTAAATAAGAAGCTAGTAAAGTATTTGTTGATGATATTAAAGATTATAAATATTGAAATTATTATATTGGCACTAAAGTATGATGTCATTCCTTCCCATCTTACTCCGTAGCTACCATCAATAGGATGCTTCATAAAATAAAGGGCATATCTGAGACGTGTTACTATTAATCTTGATTTTATGATGGATATAAAATTATTAATACGATTAAAAATTCCTTTTTTCTTATGTAAATGTTTAAATATTTTCAAAATTGTAACTAGTACAACAATCATTATAAAGGTAATTATTAAGTTATCCCTTATCCATTCATTTCGTTTTTCCCAAAAGGCATCGGAATAGGTCACTCTATCTGCTGCCAACTTTGAATAATGTAGTGCCATGTCATAGTTCTCTTCTTGTAGATAAGCAAGACCCATGGCTTTATTGGCATATCCGAACAAGCTATTCATCCTCAGTATTTGTTCAAGTGGTTTTTTACTTTCCGTATAACGGCCTTTTGAATATAAGTAAAGAGCTTCATGAAGTAAATCAGTAAATTCAGTTGGCTCAAATACTTGAATCTGATTCATATCAGAATCAAGCAAATATATTAAATCACCACCATCTACTCCGACTGCTTCTACCTTCTTTGACAAGCCAATTCTTTGTCTACCATCATCCCTGCCTCCAAATACAAACAGGAGATTTCCTTCATTGTTAAACTCATATACATATCCCTGAGAAGATACCATATATACATTATTGTAATTACCTGGGGTTACAGCTACTGGTGTCTCATCGTAATCATCAGCTTCCATAATATTCTTTCCAGCAATATTAAGTCTACGCAGGGTTTCATATCTTTGTCCTCTGGTTACAGTGTAAATCAAACCTTTTTCATCGATAGCCAGATTGTCTGGTGTCGGTGGTCTATTCATAATCATTTTTGCTCTTTGAGCATCTGTCATAAACATTCGAATAATTATATCCACCAATGATATACTTGTTGGATTTGTTCCATAATAACCGAGGAAGGTACCACCTTCTGCAGGACTAATTTGAACAATTCCATTAGTATTCGATTCACAGATTACAAACATGTTTCCAGCATGGTTTACTGTAATTTTTATAGGTAGAAAATCCACTTCATCACCATATAGGGGATGATTAGGCTTTCCATATTCTTTTATTAATTCACCCTTATTATTAAAAACAATTATCTTCTTAGCATCACGGTCAGCCACATATACCATATTGTCTTCTGTTACAAAAACACCACTTGGAGTCATTAATACACCACTTCCAAACTCCGTAATATAATTACCTTGTAAATCAGAAACAAGAATTCTTCGGTTACCTGTGTCAGCAATATATATATATCCGTCTTTGGTAATATGCATATCCCTAGCCCAAGCAAAGGAGGTTTCTCCTATCTTTGTTATAGATCTACTGGGTATATAGGCTGCTTGTGTTTCTATAACATTATAATTTCCGTCAGATGCATCATGAGTATATGTTTTGTATGGGACTTCTGCAAATGCAGTCGCTGGGGTGAGTAAGCTAGTAACAAACATACACAGCAAGGTAATTAATATTAAAAAACTATTTATTTTTTTAATTTTCATTTTACTCTCCCCCCGATTATTTAATACCTGAATGTGCCATGGTGTTCATAATACTCTTTTGAAGTAATATGAACATTATTAAATTAGGTAGAAACATAATCAAAGATGCTGCGGCTGCCATACCCTGTCCGGCAACTGTATTATTGGCATTAGCCAATGTATTCATATAGAATGCTAATGTTTTTATCCCTTCATCATTTACATAATAATTAGAAGTACCAAGATCCACCCATACCTGTTGAAAAATTAATATTGCAGCTGTAGCTATAGCCGGCTTTATCATCGGTAGTATGATTTTAGTATAGACTTTAAAGTCTCCAGCTCCATCAATATAAGCAGCCTCTATTAGTGAATCAGGTACCTGGTCAATAAATTGTTTAATAAGAAACAAGGCTACAGGGGTTGCCAACCACGGCAATATATGGGCCAAATATGTATTAGTTATACCAAGAAAATTAATAGTTAAGTATCTTGGTATCATAACTGCAACAGCAACAAACATTAATGCGCCTTGATTTATTTCCATAAGTACAAATTTTCCTTTAAATTTTAGCTTGGATAAGGCAAAGCCTGCAGCTGTAGATAAAATAATAGATCCAATAACTACAATACCTGTTACCAGTATACTGTTAAAAACATATCGGCTCATGGGAATACCTGCCATTCTAGAAGCTTTAAACAATTTACTGAAGTTATCCAAAGTAGGATTTGATACGAAAAACTTCGGTGGATATGCAAATAGTTCTTCCATAGGTTTAAAAGCATGACTAAATATGAATATAATTGGAAGCCCCATGAATAAAACCAATGGTAATATAGCTAGTACTATCTTAAGTTGCCCCTTTTCAAATTTCCTGGGATTTATTCTATTACCCTTATATGCCACAATAGGTCCTCCTCTCTAATTCTCCGAAAACAATTTTTTTGATGTTTTTGAAAAAATATAGATTATGCTAAGCAACACCACAGATACTGCAGATGCATAACCCATCTCGTAACGTATAAATCCATAATCTTCAATGTGATTTACCATTAATTGAGCCGCATAACCTGGTGTTGGATTAGTTGTTAGCTGGGTACTAATAAGACCCCCTTGGAAAGCACCAACTATTGACATAACTGCTGCAAATAGCATCTGAGGTTTCATATTAGGTATAGTAATATAAATCATTTCTTGAAAGCGGTTCTTAACACCATCAATAGCTGCTGCTTCATATAATGTTTCATCGGAATTAAGTATTCCTGCAAGAATAGCAAGGAAACCAATTCCTCCAATACTGTTCCATAAGGCTATTATTATGACAATAGGTAACAGGTAGTTGGTATTAACCAGCCATATTATTGGTTCATTAATTATGCCGATACTCATTAGCCAACTATTAATATAGCCTGTTTGATCTCCACTGAACATAATTTTCCAAAGAACTGCCATGGCAACTCCACCAGTCATTGTCGGTGAGTATATTATTAGGGCAAATATAGTTCTTAACATTTTTGGCAGCTGCGATAGGGCCCAGGCCAAAACAAATGATAATATATAGCCACAGGGACCAACAATAATTGCATATACAATAGTATTTGGTAATACCTTCTGCATAAATATTTCGTCTTTTGTTATTAGATTAATATAATTTAAAAATCCAACAAAGGATGGTGTCTCTATGGCATTGAAGTTGGAAAATGATAGTGCAATAGCAATAACAACTGGTACCAAAATGAATATAAAAAACAAAAGGAAATAAGGAGCTAAGAAGAAATATCCATTTCTATTATTATCTCGTCTACTAATTGATGTACTTTTTCTCATGGCTACTTACCTCCTTCTTCAATACCAATGATTTGGTACACTTTTTCCATAGTTGGTACTTCATATTCCTTAATGACTTTACCGTCTTTCATATATCCGAATTCTTCAAGCTTTCTCTCAGTCTCACGGTCTATAAGCTTAATAGCCTCATCAATACGTATTCGTAAGGTATCACCCTGGACTACTATGTCATTAAAGGCATTACTTAGTTCTCGCTCTAACATATATGTTCCAAGAATCCTTGGTGATTCTTTAATCCACTTTGACTGTTCCATAATGACTTTCTTGTCCTGGGAATCCCATGGTAATGCCTCAAAAGCCTCTATGTTTGCTGTATTCCACATATATTCAGGACCATATGAAATCTGCATTGTTTGACCAAATTCCGTCTGCACTTCGCTGGAAGTCCACCATTTCATGAATTCCCATGCCTCTGCTTCTCTCTCATCTGTAGAGTTAAACATGATTATATTGTCCATACCACCAGCGGTATATCTTAAAACTTCACCGTCTTCATTCTCTACTCCAGGAATCAGAGCAATACTCCATGAATTCGCGATTTCTGGGGCAGCATTTACAAGTAAGTTATATGTACTTATATCACCAATACCTATAGGTAAATCCCCATTTCTAAAATGTTGATAAAAGCTAGGAACATCTATAGGGGCATTATATATGGTAAACAACTCTGTCAGCATGGTTAATCCATTAATGGCTTCTTCAGTATTTAATGTAGTCATGGCTGTATTCATATCATATAATTCAGCTTGGTTTTGAAACAAAAGCGGTGTTGTACCATGGAAGTTTCTCATGGCTAACATTTGAGCTGTAGGATAGAAGAAGTTAAGTCCCCTCATCTGTAATTCCGGTAAGAGGTCAATAACCTCCTCCATTGTATTAGGCACTTCAAGTCCCAGCTTTTCGAATGTATCCGTCCTATAGAATAAGACCCAGAAATTCATGGTTTCAGGCAAGGAATATACACCATCACCGATAGTTGTAGGTAAATGCAAACCTGGTGAAAATCTATTTGCCACTTCAGGAAAATCATCAAATTCATTTAGGTCTTGTAATGCTCCACGAATTCCAAGATCAAAGGGTAGTGCATAGTTAATACCAGTAGCTATATCCGGTGCATCACCAGATGAATTAGAAAGTATCAACTTCTGTGCATCAAACATTAGGGATAAATCCACATGTATACCGGTCTTAGGTGTGAACTCATCATCTATCATTTTCTGCATAACCTCAACATACTGTCTTGGTCTATTAACCCAAACCTGTAGATGCTCTTCATTAATAGCATTGGTTGAATAGGCCTGATCAAAGAAGGATGCTATAAAACGCTTAATACTTAAGAAGATTCTCTTAAAAATATTAGGTTTCTTAGGAAGCTCTGCATCTTCCTGATAAAGATAAATCCTATCAATTGCCAATGCATTTTTACTTAATGTATCTAACAAATCAGCTAATTGTTTATTAATTGAGTTAATACTTGTAGATAATTCATCCACACGATATGGTAGTTCGTCTGGTTCATCTCCAAGACTCCTTAGTTGCTTGGATGCTATGAAGGCAGATGAAAAGGATGCAATCTTTTTTGCACCTGGGCTAAATACCTTAACACTATCATGTAATTGCTCTAATTCATCAGCCCAGCCATATAGCCTGTCTTGAACATCGGGAATATATCTAGTGACATCCAAATCACGATATTTATCTTTGTTGGTGCCAGCAACTTTTGTTATCTCCAGTGACAAGTCATTAATTCCACTCATTATTCGGCTAACACTCTCTAAAACATGGCCAATCACTGCCATATTAATTGTAAGGGAAATAGTATGAATACCTTCCTCAAGATAAACACTTATATAATCATTGTTATCATCTTTTAAGGTAAGGTTTTTGTAATTAGCTGTATAACCCAATGGATAAGCCTTAAAAGCAGTATTGGGTATCTGGCCATCTATCTCAATATCTAAAAATACTGGAAAGTCCGCCTTGTCATTTTGACGATAATTTGCTGCGATATAATAATACCCACTAGTTGGAACCTCAAACTGGTAAGTTATTTTTTGTCCTGCATTCTTAAATGATCCCTTATCAATAGTGTTTAAAAGAGTATCCGTGGTTTTATAAGGTGCCAGGTCAGCTTCAAATTCTGCCACAGCACGGATAGAAGAATCGTTTCTATAGGTAAATTCTTCTGCTTGAATTGTGATAAGCTCATTACCTATGGCTGCTTTGGATCCTGTATATTGGGGAATGTCTTTAATCCTTTCCAAATACATATTTCCCAGTAAAAGACTGCCTTCCGCAACCCTTAATTCAATCTCATTTATACCCTTAGTAAGTTCTAGTACAAGAGGGTCTGCATGATAATAACTGGCATCCATAAAGTATTTACTTTCCCAACGTTGTAATTTGTTTGGTATAGATACTATCTCATTGCCATACCTATCAAAAGTTTTTTCATTATCAGCCACCCAAGTGGTTTCTAATAATATTCTTCTGCTTTCATAAAAGGGGTAATTATCATTAATTTTCATTGACAATTCAATTGGCAAGATAGAATCATCATGGGACATATAATCAAATTTCAAGATATAAAGGGCCGTTTCAGGTACATTAACAGAAAATTCAGCCTGATCTTCTAGCTCCATCTTAATAACCTTATTCTTATATCCAAAATTATCATCTGTGAGATAAGTACTACCCGAAACTAATGACTGATCAACTCTAATCTCAATTGCATTTCCTGTATATCTAGAAGCGGTATAGTTTGCACTTACAACTGAGTAGCTATTATATATTCTTTCATTACTATATGTATCGCCACCAAATGTGCCAGCAACATATGTTGAAGTACTATTTTCCTCAGCATGAGATATTGTCACTGTACTATTAAAAACACTACCTAAGGTTAGCATTCCAACCAATATAATAGCTAAAGTACGGACAAAACCTATATGTTTCATAATTACCACACCTTTCCACTTACACCTCAATCTCAAGGTGTAAAACACTACATGGAGGAACTTTTATAGATACACCTTTGTGTGTGATTTTAAAATCCAAAAATTCTTTTGTGCTTACATTTTCAGGATTATCAAATGTATTGTAAGCGTTCATTTCATCAGTAAGTATCCTTCCCTTTACTGACTTAACTTCTGAATCAATGAAAATCCCTTCTATATCATAACTGTCGCTTATGGATAAATTGTTAAGCGTCATATGTACTTTACCATCCTTCGACATGGATATGGATTCATTGAGGTTTGGTACCATATACTCATCTTCCAAACCTATCATCTCTATACCCTCAAGCTTACTGTCAATGAGTTGTGCATTTTGATGATATTTGTACAAATCAAACACATGATAAGTAGGTGTAAGAAGCATCTTTTCTTTATCTGTTAATATCACCGCTTGAAGTACATTGACCATCTGAGCAATATTAGCCATCTTGACACGATCACAATTTTTATTAAATATATTTAGGTTAATACCGGCAACCAATGCATCACGCATGGTACTTTGCTGATATAAGAATCCAGGATGTGTTCCCGGCTCCACATTGAACCATGTTCCCCATTCATCTATAATCATTCCAATCTTCTTATCCGGGTCATATTCATCCATAATAGCACCATGATTCTTGATCAATGTCTCCATATATAATGTTTTGTTTAAGGTTTTATACCAGGACTTTTCATCAAAATCAGTGGCACTTACTTTTAGGTTCCAGCCTTCAGGAAGAGTATAATAATGTAGTGATAGACCATCCATAAATCCATGAGCTTCCTTTAAGGCATGGCGATGAGTATATTCAAGAACTTTTTTCGTCCATTCATAATCATTAACATTAGCTCCACAGGCTATCTTAAAAATGGGCTTGGCGTGATCATAATTACGAACATAGGTCTGATATCTTCGATATTCCAAGGCATATTGCTCAGGTAACATATTGCCACCACAACCCCAGTTCTCATTCCCTATACCAAAGTAATCAACCTTCCACGGCTCTGTCCGTCCATTCTTAGCACGTAGTTCTGACATTGGAGATACCCCATCAAATGTCATATATTCAATCCATTCTGACATCTCTTGTACGGAACCGCTACCAAGATTACCGTTGACATAAGTCTTACATCCAAGTTGTCTACATAGCTCCATGAATTCATGGGTACCAAAACTATTATCTTCAAGGACTCCACCCCAATGGGTATTAATCATTTTCTTTCTACTTTCCTTAGGACCTATACCATCTTTCCAATGGTACTCATCGGCAAAACATCCACCAGGCCAACGTAGTACCGGGATATTTATATCCTTTAAGGCAGTTACAACATCATTTCTCATACCATTAGTATTAGGAATTTCAGAATCTTCTCCAACATAAATCCCTTCATAAATGCATCTTCCAAGATGCTCTGAAAAATGGCCATATATTTCTTCATTAATATGACCTTTCTCAAGGTTTGGATTAACATATAATTTTATCATTGAAGCCCCCTCCTGAAAATATGTTTGTTTTAGGTTTTAGTGAAATAATAAACTTTTCATTTAACCTTATCTATAAAATACTACAAAAAAACGAAAAGGTCAATTGATTTTTTGTATTATTGCACAATATTATTAAAATATAATCGTATAAGTATACATAACATTACATCATACCTCTACCTATTATTGAACATAACTAAAGATACTAAAGTTATACCTAAATTCTTATAAATATCTAACAACTTATTAAGGTTTAGGCTATTTCATAATATTATCGAAATTCGCAAATATTGACTTTATTAAAACAAAAACATATAATAGTCGTATTATGACAAGAATCTTAAAATTTTAAGGGGGTAAGTACTATACTATATTTTAAAAATATTCATGAGGCAGAGGAGGTTCTTAAAGCTCTAAGTGCCCCCATGCGTATAAAAATTATGGAACTGATTTATGAGGATGATACCTTAAGTATGAATGATCTTGCCAAATTAGTAGGATTAACTAATAGTGCAATTTCAATGCATGTTAGCAAATTAGAAGAAGCTGGGTTGATAAAAATTAACTCTACAGCCG
>JAAYRE010000119.1 GCA_012518935.1 Clostridiales bacterium | reverse complement strand
TAGTTAACCGTACCATATCCATGTCAAATAAATATTTTAATGGTATTGTCAACAACAGCCAAGAGGCAGAGCCTGTTGATGAGGAATTAAAGAATCTAGTTCTAGAAACACCGAATAAGGTTGCTGCCAAGATGGATAAACTTAAGGTGGCAGATGCAATTACAGATATCTTTAACTTATTTAAGCGTTGCAATAAGTATATTGATGAAACCATGCCTTGGGTACTGGCTAAGGATGAGGATAAGAATGCTCGTCTTGAAACGGTCTTATATAACCTAGTAGAAAGTATCTGCATAGGAGCTAGTCTACTTAAACCATTTATGCCAGAAACTGCTGATAGAATCTTTGCTCAGCTATCTGCTAAGGAACGTGCTATTGAAGACATCAAGGAATTTGGTTTATATCCATCTGGAAACAAGGTTACTGACAAGCCAGAAATTTTATTTGCAAGATTGGATCTAAAGGAAGTTCTTAAAGAGGTGGAAGCTTCAAATATCTTAGAGGATGATAAAGCTGAAGGCCAAGCTGGGGAAGATATTGCAAAAACAGAGGAACTTAATAAATCAGACATCATAGATATAGAAGCAAAGCCGGAAATAACATATGATGATTTTGCAAAATTGCAGTTTCAGATAGGTGAAATAATTGCCTGTGAAGAGGTCAAAAAGTCTAGAAAGCTATTATGCTCTCAGGTAAGGATTGGTTCACAGGTTAGGCAGATAGTATCTGGAATTAAGGCGGATTATACCCCTTCTGAGATGGTTGGAAAGAAGGTTATGGTTATAACCAACTTAAAGCCTGCAACTTTAGCAGGACTTGTATCAGAGGGAATGCTCTTATGTGCAGAGGATGCTGACGGAAAACTATCCTTATTAGTTCCAGAAAGACCTATGCCATCAGGTGCTGAGATAAGTTAAGAAGATGTGAGTTAACAATATAAAGGGAGTTGGAAGTTTTATAAATAAAACTTCCAGCTCCCTTTTAAGTTACTATAGAATAAAGATTCTAACTATCATTATATTAAGCATTAAAGATTAGCCTAATTTTGAAACAACATTATTAAGTGCCTCTAAAGCATCATCAGGAAGTTTGTCATATCCATCCTTGAATTCTTTACGGGATTCAACAAATTTCACCCGATCCATCATTCTAGCCTTAAATGCATTCTTATATTCTGAATCATTTAAGTTAGCATCAAAGCCTTCCCATTCAAAAATCTCAATGTCTTCAAAAGGACCCCACTGTTTAAAGTCAGCCTTGCCTTCTACAATAGCCTCAAGTATTCCCAATGTATCTGAAGGTTTTACCTTCTTACCCATAAAGTCTCCTGTGTTGATAATGTAGCAATCAACATTTCTTTCTTCAACAAGCTTCTTAAACTTCTCATAGTCGTTTGCTAGAGGATAAGTTCTAAAGGGATTTGCATAAGGCTCAACTACCAATGCATTAGGATCTACTCCTGGAGCAAGACGCTCTGCAGTTGTTCTCTTTGTTGCCAGTGTTGCACCCATAACAGAAGCTAGGGATGAACCCTTTAGTTTAATAATTGGTGGAATGGTAGGGTCTTTCATTATCCAAAAGATTGCATTAACTGGTTCATTAATCTTATCAACTCGGTTAGGAGACCATAATTTTGATTTAATGGCACGACCATTACCGTTACGGATATCTTCTGTTACTAAAACCACCTTTCCTTGATCATCAAGGGTTGCAGAGCAGTTTTGTGCAGTTAACAAGTATTTGTTATCTGGGCTTGATGTAGGATAATCCTGAGTCTTATCAAAATATGTGGGCTCTAAGGCTATTGATGATCCAGTATCTGTATTAATAATAAAGGCATCATCATGAAGCACAGTAACATCATATTTACCGTCATGTTTTGCATGGGTAATAGTGGATTTGCCTGAACCTGAAAGACCGAATACTGATGCAACATAGGTATTACCATTAGAAAGTTTATATCTCTTTTGACCGCCATGACAGGATGCATAACCGTTACGATTAGCAATTGCCCACGCAATGGTAAGAGTACCTTTCTTGTGTTCGCCGAAATATCTCATTCCCAAGATAGCTGCACAGTTGGTTGAAGTATTAAAGTAAGACAAGCATTTAGGATCGCTGATATCTGTCTGTGTAGTTCCTGTCCACTGTGGATCTGAGAAGATATATATATCAGGTTCATTACCAATTGGAGTGGACTTTTTGTACATCTTTACATATTCATCGGACATGTATTGGAAGTTTAACATCCATGAATATAAAATGTTTTCTTCACCCTCAGGAATTAAAAGATGAGCTTTTACCATAAAGTCAGGGTCAAGTCCGATAAATACCTCTGCATGATAAAGGTTTTTCCAACGAGAATCATATACAGCATCCATAACCAGTTTGTCTAATTTATCACAATTTACATTAGGTTCTCCTGCTATTCTTCTAGCAGCAGCATAACGACCTGTAATGGAACCATCATTAAATAATAATACTTTGGCATCTGGTTCTAGACCGAATTCTTCACCACGGTATACAGGCATATCTGTAACAATTGTTCCAGGAGAATTCTTTGCAAGCTCATATGCTTCTTTTAAAGTGTTTATCTTGATAACATTGTTACCATAGAAAGCCGCCTCAATAATAGAACGGGTTCTTGCAAAACCTGGTTTGTTTGTGCCAATTTCATCGTGCTTATAATACGCTTTTGTTGACATATAGTTTCCTCCTAAATTCATTTTGGTCTATTTATTATCTATTTGTAAAATAAACAGAACGTCGATATATAAAAAACATAAAAAAATATAAATAAATTTTTTCCACTATAAGTATAAAATGCATAGTTGTAAATGTCAACTAACTATTTTCCTAAAATATCAAAACAAAAAGTTATTTATTTACATAATCTTTGGATTTATGCTTAAGCCATGTATCCATGCGATCTTCAATAATTTCAAAAGGTGCAGGCCCAATATCTAGGATAAACTGATGAAATTCCTTTAAATCAAAAGTTTCTCCTAGGACACTTTCTGCTTTATTTCTCAGATTTTTGATTTCTAAATAACCGACCGCATAAGGAAGATAAATAGCTGGTTCCTCTAAGAGAGTTTCGTATATTTCTTCAGAAACTGCTTGGTCATAAAAAAGTTGGTTCAAATAAGATATGGCCTTTTCTTTAGTCCAGCCTTCATAATGGATTCCAATATCTGTTCTTGCATATATGATAAGCATAATTTCGTTGTTATATTCCAGTAAAGCTGCCAGTTCAGAATCTATTCCTGAAAGATGATAGGAGTATAATTCCACATAAGTAGCCCATCCTTCATCATAACCATCAAAATTCAGAAGATTTCTGATTAGGTCAGGCTCTTGGTTTTTAAAATATGTAATTTGATATAAATGTCCAGGGTATCCCTCATGGGCTACTGTTGTGTATATATAGGATAGGGTCTCTACATCCTTTCCATTAATATAGATATTGTTGTCATTATAATTATCTAAGGCTGGTATTAAATAAAAGGCAGGACTTAAGTATTCCGATAAAGATTCATGGACGTATTTTATGTCACAGTTAACTTTTGCGGGTTCAGGAAAAGTCTCAAGTATTTCTGTCCTTAGGTTCTCCAATATTTCATCAGGATCAGTTAAGGGAAAGGCAGAAAATTCTCCAACTTCTTCAATTATTAAAGGATTATTGAGAGTTAACTTAGTAATTTCAATAAAGCTATCTCCAAAAGCTGATTCAAGCATATCTATTATTTCTGTCATGTTTTTTCCAGAGCCTGTTTTAATCTTAGTTATACACTCATAATATTCCCTGCCTTTAGGGTAAAGATATAGGCCAGAATCACTTGTTCCGGTGCCCTTAAGTTCCTCAAGTGAGTCAATTAGAAGTTCATATGAGGGAATAACATAATCTAATATCTTTTCCCTGTTATCTTTTTTATAATTTTCTCTTTCTTGTTCAGTAAGACCATCATAAAGATCTATTTTATCGTTAAAATATTCTATCAAAAAGTTTTCTTCAGGTTTTTCAATAAAGGTATTACATTGCTCTATAATTCTATCTGCCACTGCATCGGACATAAATAGCCCCTCTTGGGATTTTTCTTTTTCAAATTCTACAATATCTTCAAAATAATCATAGACATGGGGAAGTAACTTCAAATATGTTTCTATATCATCTTTATCGTAAAAATTATATTCTGCCAGAAGAATTGGCAGCTGGGCTTGTAAACCAGTGGTAGGGCCTAGGATTTCAAGATAATACAAATAATCGGCTAATCTCAAGTCTTGCTCAAAAGAATATTTCATAATGTCGTAGGTGAGTTGTTGATTTTCAGTTAACATATTATAATTAAAGCTTTTCAGTTCCTTAAGATAGTTTTCAAGGGACTTAAGGTCTTCTTTCATCTGCCCTAAACTATATTCACCTAGTGTTATTTCGGTATTTTCTATACCATAATTTTCAGGATGGGCAAGGATATAGTTGAGAGACAAGGTATCAGACGTTGCCTCCTCAACAAAAACGTCATAAATAAAATCGTTAAATTTGCTTTGTTCTTCTATAGATGTGGATTTATTACACCCACTACTTGCGATAATGAAGAAGGCAAATATACATAATGTAAGTAATATCTTAACTCTTTTTTTCAAATTACAACCTCCATAATAAGGAATCTTAATAATTTAAGTTTATTCACAGCAAGGAGACATAAGAAGTAAAATAACTGTTTTAACCACTCAGGATTAAAAAATAGTTAAGTTTTATTTCTCTCTATCCGAAATATAAACTATATACAATAATCATTATAGCAGTTCTTGAAAATAATGTAATTAAAATAACATTAAAATTTTTCTTTATTTGGAAGGATATGAATATATATGAACAGTCTTATTATAGATAAAGGAATAGATTTTCTTCTTGAAGTACTTGGTCAATCCCAATCAGTGTGGGCTGCCATGGAACAAAGTAACAATGTAACAATAGATGAAAATAATAGTCAAAAGGATGAAAGCATATCTAATTATGGAGATTCTAGCCCTTTAACTGCCCTGCTTCGACCTAATACTGATGGGGTATTTATGCTATCCAAAAAGGAAAGCTATGAAAGCAGACGAAAAAAAGATGAATATTTTAAAGAGTTAAAAAGCTGTATTGATAATATCCTAAATAGAATGACAGAAAAGGATTATGCAAGACTATCAGAATCCGGTTTAAAAATTGAGGATCTAACTGTGGAATCTCTTGCTATTGCAGTGGATTTAATCAAAGAATATGGAGATTATAATGAGCTAGTTTCAAAAACTCCAGAGAAAAGAAGTGAGTCTTCAATATCTGAGGATGAGATTAAAGCAAGAATGGAGACAGTAAATTTACCGGTTACGAAGGAATCCCTTAAAAGAATTCTTAATGCATTGAGTCTAAGTGAAGGCATACCATCTATGGACATGAAGGAGATATTATATCTGCTACAAAACAACAAATCTCCTTCAATAGATAATATATACAAGGCAAGGTATAGTAGCCAAAACACGACTTGTATCAATGAATTATCTCAAGAACAATGGAAGGAGCTAGAACCTCAGATTTGTGAGATTTTAAGTCAGATGGATGTCCCGACAAACACTGAATATCTAGAAAAAGCCAGATGGTTAATTGAGAATAATCTACCAGTTACAAAGGAGAATATCAATTACATAATAGGTCTTGAAGAGCTAAGAACAAGCTATGACAAGGACCTTATACTTAATAAAATTCTTAAGGGAATGAAGGAAGGTTTTTTACCTGGTCAAGCGGATCTGTTGAAAACGGATATTACTAAGGACCAGCTACTTAAATCTATTACCGCAAAAAGACTGCTGGAAGAGGTTCGCTTAAGAATGACCAGTGAAGCAGCTAGAAGATTTGCTAAAAGAGGAATTGACGTAGACACAAAGAACTTAGAAAAAGTCGTAGATCAGCTAAGAATAGAAGAGGAAAAATATTATAAGGACTTACTTCAACAAGAAGGAATTGCTCCTGATGAAGCAAGGATTAATATATTAAAGGCTACTAGTCAAAGTGTTGAGCAATTAAAAACCATGCCTATTAATATAATAGGAGCAACTCTTGAGGATAGAAGGCTTCAAACAATTACAAGCCTACTTGATAATGGAAATAATATTATTATTGAACTTGATAAGGCAAAAGAGGCCTATGAAACCTTTTATACACAACCAAGAAAAGAATTTGGCGACAGTATTAAGAAAGCCTTTAATAATATGGGCACTCTGATGGAAGAGATGGACATTCCTGACACAGAATATAACAGGCGGGCCATTAGAATCTTAGGCTACAATCAGATGGATATAAGTAAAGAGTCCATTGATAAGGTTAAGGCCTATGATTTAAGTGTTAATTATCTGCTTGAAAACTTACATCCAAAGATAACGGTTCAGCTTATTAAAGAAGGCATTAATCCAATGGATATCCCTATTGATCAGTTAAATAGCCAGATTGAAAGACTAAAGGAGGAGCTAGATAATCCCTCCCTTGAAAAGTACAGTACATATTTATACAAATTAGAAAAAGAGGATGGCATATCAGAAGCTGAAAGAAAGGCCTATATAGGTATATATAGACTCTTATACCAAATAGATAAATCTGACGGAGCCCCTATTGGAGCACTTGTTAAATCAGATACAGAGGTGACACTAAACCATCTGCTAACAGCTATACGAACAATAAAAAAGGGTGGAATGGATTATAAGCTGGATGATAAGTATGGCCTGGTGGAGGAGATTAGATTTGACAAAGAAACTATCATAAATCAAATTGAAGCCGGATTTAATTCGGATTCTAATAACCAGGAGCCATCTTATATGGCCAAGGAAGATCCTTACATGCCTGAGCAATCAAATCAGGAAGAGATACATAATAATATAATAAAGCAGTTATTAAATAATCTTACTCCTGAAAGATTATATCAGCTTCATCATAGCATAGCTGAAAAGTCACAAATCACAGCTGATCCATGGGATACTCTTGGTAATATGACTATTGATCAGTTATTGGAACAAGCTAAGAATACTGATGATCAGCCAGGAATAAATCAGGCATATTATTCAGAAAGACTGCAAGAGATTCGTGAAATATATAATAATAGTGATCAGGCTATTCGCTTCCTAAATGATTATAAGATGCCCTGTACCACAACCAATCTAATGATGGCAGGACAGATACTAAATAATAGCTGTAAAGTATTTAGAAAGCTGTTTGGTATTGCTCAAAATGAAAAAGATGAAAATCTTAAAAATAGACTTAAGAAAAACTTTGATCTTACCGATACATTAATCGACGAGGATACAATGAATAAGGCCTATGAAAAACTAGATAGACAATTAAAAGCTGTTATTGATATGGAATCTAGTGCTGATAATGTGGATGGGACACAGCTGGCTCAGTTAAAGAGTATGGGCAATCAGATGAAGTTCATGAAACACCTAGCAAGGCGAAGGTTTTACCAAATACCTATTGAATCATCTGGCAGAATAACAAATATTAACTTAACAATAATTTGCCAAAAAACCAGTGGCGGAAAGGTAACCGTATCCTATGAGTCGGACAAGCTAGGAAGTATTAAGGCAGAAGCATCTTTAAAGGATAAGAAGTTAAGTGGATATTTCTCTTGTGATCATATGGAAGGACTAAAGATGCTTAAGGCACAGGAGGGGTCTCTAAAGGAAGGATTACATGATGAACACATAACAATAAAGCAGCTAAACTTTTATATGAAGCAATCATGGGACGGTGTCTATACCTATAAAAACCCCGAGGAAGCTCAGGGTGAAACAGATAGATTGGCTGATCGTATTTTATATCGAGTGGCAAAGGCCATGATTAGCATGATAAGGTTAGCAGAGGAAGAAAAAGAAGCTGCTTTGGTAGGCCAATAGAAAGGGAAGGGAACAAATATGAGAATCAATCATAATATTTCAGCACTGAAAGCAAATAATCAACTGGCAAAAACCAACAAACTACTGGATGCTAGCTTAGAGAGACTATCATCAGGCTTTCGTATCAACAGTGCAGCAGATGATTCTGCGGGGTTAGCAATTTCCGAAAAAATGAGGACCCAAATCTCAGGCTTGGAACAAGCTTCAAGAAATGCTTCTGATGGTATATCTGTAATTCAGACTGCTGAAGGGGCTTTAATTGAAGTAGAATCCATGCTACAAAGAATGAGAGAGCTGTCTGTACAGTCTGCCAACGGTATTTATACCACTCAGGACAGAGTTGCTATTCAGGCAGAAATAGACCAGCTTAGTGAAGAAATAACTCGTATATCAGAAACCACAGAGTTTAATACCATGACCTTATTAGATGGTAATATAGATAGAAAATCATTTTCCAGTAACAACAGTGTAAGCTTGATTTCATTATCAGATACCGTAGAAGTCGGAGATTATGCAATTAAAATAACCCAGGATGCCAGACAGGCAGTAATTGTAGGAAATGCGGTATCAATGGGAGAAATCTCACCTGAGGTTAATCATACAACAGCTTCAAGAAAAATTACTGAAGATGAAGCCGGCTCAATTAACATAAACGGTGAGACCGTTCGTGTTAATGTAGGAGACACTGTGGATGAGGTGTTCCAGAAGCTAAGAGATGCCTGTGATAATGTAAATATTAATATTTTTGCTATAAAAGATGATTTATATGATTCAGCTACCAATCCGGATGGTCAGCCTTCTTTAAGTGGGAATCCAGAGATTGGCGGATATACCAGTAAGCAAATGGAAGAGAGAGATTTATTAGTATTTGTTTCCAGAGATTACGGATCTGGTCAGAAGATAGATATACACTGTGATAAGCCCGGATTATGTGATTTGTTAGGACTTACAGTATCCGGTGCAAAAGCTATTGGAACAGATGCCAAGGCCGAGGTTGACCTTACTAAGTCTAAGCCTGAATCACTCTTTGAAAATACAGCCACCGTATCAATCAGTGGAAACAAAGTTACAGTCTCTGATCGTAATAATTTTAAAATGGTATTTGAAGTAGATCCTGGTACAGTTTCAACTAGATTTAGGGATACAAAGATCGGTGCATCTAATGCAGATCCTGTTGGTGGAGCAATAGTTGCAGCAGGGGCAGAAGAGCCCATAGTAGTATCAGTACTTGATGCTGGCCCTATGGATCTTCAGATTGGTGCCAATGAAGGACAGATTATGTCTATTAGAATACCTAAGGTTACACCTGAAACTCTTGGTATTGATAAGATAAATATAGGAACAGCAGACGGAGCACAACAAGCAATTGGCTTACTTGATATTGCAATTAATGAAGTATCCGCCATCAGATCTAAACTTGGTGCTTATCAGAATCGTTTGGAGCATTCCATATCTAATCTTGATGTAACATCAGAAAACATGACAGAATCCCTATCTCGTATTGAAGATGTGGATATGGCAGAGGAGATGGCTGAGTATACTCAGAAAAACGTACTTGCACAAGCAGGAACATCTATGCTTGCGCAGGCAAATGCAAGACCACAGACCATCTTAACCTTATTACAGCAATAATCTAAAGATTTGATGATATGCGCAAAAATTTTTGCGCAGAAAGGGAGAAGAATATGAATAATGAAGCTATTCAATCCTTTACTGCAAGAATAACTCAAGCTTCAAGAAGCGAGTTAATTGTAATCCTTTATGAGATGGCCATAGCTAAGATTGATAATGCTAAAATGGCTTATTCAGAAGGTGATTTAAAAACTTTTGATAAGGATCTTAAAAGTGCACAAAGGTATGTTAGCGAACTAATGGCATCCTTAGATTATAAATATAAAATATCATACGATTTACTAAGCCTTTACCTATATACCAACAAGCATATTATTACAGCTATAGTAAAGAGAGATCCTCTTACTCTTAGTAATGCAAAATCCATTCTAAACAAACTATTGACAGGATTTAAGGAAGTTAGTAAATTAGACAGAAGTGGCCCTGTTATGCGTAATACTCAGCAACTTTATGCGGGCTTAACCTACGGCAAAGGGACTCTAAATGAAACGTACATAGATCCCAGTAATAAAAGCCGAGGATTTATTGCATAAAAGCCATACTAAAGAAAAGAGATATACCTATGATAAATAATTAAAGTACAGAGGCTATATGTAGATAAAAAGGATCTATATAGTACAAATGATAAAGGGGCTATGGGATAGCCCCTTTCTTATATAATAGGAGAAAGTGTCCTATTATATAAAAAATACTTAGGATTTTGTTTCAATAAAGCTTATATCGGAAGCTTTAGCCTGCTTTAGTAAATATTTGTATCTTTTTTGTATTGCATTAAGCTCATAGATGCAGCTATCAATTAAATCCGGGTCAACCACGTATTCGAACTGAGAATATGCAGCTTCCAAGGCAAGCTTTGTCTTATTTATCTCTTTTATAAGAAGATCCTCTGTAGGACGTTTTCTTCTTGATAACAGTTTCATATACACCATCACTTTCCCTAGGATTATGTTAATAGTATAGTCAAGAAATTAACCATTTATTCTTTTTATTAGAATAATATGGTTAATTTCGTATATAAATATTATAGGTTGTATTAATAACATATGGCCTATTATAAGTTATGATGGGAAAGCAGTGGTGGTGCATGATATGGAGAACATTATCTTATCTATAATAATAGTCATATGCATTATATTTATTGCTATCAGTATAATTAAACATAAGCCTGAAAGAATAGTAAACTTTCTGCTTCGTGCATGTGTGGGAACAGCAGGAATCTGCTTACTAGATTTTGTCTTAGGCCTAGGTGGATATAATATTAATGTTGGTCTTAATGGGATCACTATTTTATCTAATGGCCTATTAGGGCTTCCCGGTTTTATAATGCTCTATGGACTGGCCTATTATTATTCTATTTAGAAAACCATTGTGCATAAAGCTTAACTTAACATGCAAAACTTATTAAGTCTTTACAAAAATAATCGACACCCAAAGGAATATATTGACAAATAACTCTAAAATGTTATATGGTTATCCTATCCTCAACAAAAGAAGGGATAGGGGGTGTATTGTTGGACAAGCTGTTGGCCATTTATGACATTGATGTTTTGTATGCTACCAGGCTAATGGAGTATTTTAAAAAATCAGCCTGGGAAGGGTTTGAGATTTTACTATTTACAACTAAGGATAATTTAATTGATTTTTTAGAATACCAACCAATAGAAATTCTATTGTATGGAGGAGAGGACTTAGCTTGGGAAGAGTATAGCAATAATATTAAACACATTTTTTTGTTAAGTATAGATAAGAGACTTCCTAAGGATAATAATAGGTTCGTCTATAAGTATCAGCCAGCAAGTAAAATCATATCAGATGTTTTATCTTTATATACTAAGTTAGAAGATAGTAGAGGGCAGATATCAGATGGGAATGTACTTATAATGACTGTCTTTGCCCCAATTACAGGGGATGAAAAGTATGAATTTTCCTGGTCTCTGGCAAAGTATATATCCTCTATAAGAAAGGTTCTTTTTATTCCCTTGGAATTGCTACCTACAGCCCATATGACAAGACAAGAAGATTGTGGACAATCTTTATCGGAGTTCTTGTATTACCTAAAAGAAAGTAAGACAGACCCTATAGATAAAATGAAGTCCTATTTAAATTATTCTGAAAGGCTATCATATTTATCCGGACTTACCCATGGGTTTGACATATTATCAGTAAATAAAGAAGATAGCAGAAGAATTATTGATTGCCTCAAAGAGCATAAAGAGTATGAGATAGTAATTTTCTACCTTGGTATATATACAGAAGCTTCTATGGAGATTCTAAGGCACAGTGATGAGATTTGTATTATTAGCTATGGCGATAACCACGAAG
This sequence comes from Clostridiales bacterium, assembly GCA_012518935.1. Lineage (GTDB taxonomy): Bacteria > Bacillota > Clostridia > Lachnospirales > Lachnospiraceae > Mobilitalea. The sequence continues at coordinate 37,962 of JAAYRE010000119.1, read as the reverse complement.
GGCTTGTCAGAGAGGAATGGGAAAGGCAGATGGAGCTTCTAGGATGTTCGGTTAATAATTTAAAGTATCGCCTAATAAAGCTTCCTAGGTCAAATTCAGTTGTAGAGACAAAAGAACTATTACCTAAGATGGTTATAGAACTTGCAGAGCAAGTTATTTAATAATTCACATAAGGGGGTTGAAAGAATTTCTTATGAGTTGGCTAAAGAAAAAGCTTCAACAGGAGGTTCTAGACAGCATAGACTTAACCTCAGAGATTACAGATGAAGAGCTACTTGAGACCATAGATGAGATATTGGTTGTAAAAAGCAGAGAAAATTATATCAGTTTGAATGAAAAAAGAAGACTTCGAAAGGATATATTTAATTCAATTCGAAAGCTGGATGTCCTACAGGAACTAATAGAGGATCCTACTATTACAGAGATTATGGTTAATGGAGCAAAGGATATATTCATTGAGCAAAAAGGTGTTATTTCACGATATGATAAATGTTTTGAATCCGATGAAAAGTTAGAGGATGTGGTTCAGCAAATGGTTTCTCAGGCTAATCGAATAGTAAATGCATCTAGCCCAATAGTAGATTCTAGTTTGTCTGATGGGTCTAGGGTGAATATAGTTCTTCCCCCAATTGCTTTAAATGGACCAGTAATAACCATAAGGAGATTTCCAGAGAACCCTATTACCATAGATCAGCTTATAGAATATGAATCAATAACCACCGAGGCAGCAGGTTTCTTAGAAAAGTTAGTTGTTTCTAAATACAATATATTTATTAGTGGTGGAACTGGATCAGGTAAAACAACATTTCTAAATGTGTTATCAAATTATATTCCACATAATGAGCGGATAATAACAATTGAAGATTCCGCAGAATTGCAGATTCGCAATATACCTAACTTAGTACGAATGGAGGTGAGAAATGGTAATACAGAAGGAGATAATCAGATAGCCATTAGAGATTTAATCAAGACTTCTCTTAGGATGCGGCCCGATAGAATTATTGTGGGAGAGGTAAGGGATGAAGCTGCTATAGACATGCTTCAAGCTCTTAATACAGGACATGATGGTTCTCTTTCAACAGGACATGCTAATTCCCCTTCAGACATGTTAAGCCGTCTGGAATCTTTGGTGCTTTTAGGAGCAGACATTCCCTTAATGGCTGTACGAAGACAGATAGCTTCTGCCTTAGATCTTGTGGTTCATCTAGGAAGACTAAGGGATAAGTCAAGGCGAGTGCTAGAAATAACTGAGGTCCTAGACTTAAAAGACGGTGAGATTTATTTAAACCCCCTTTATAAATTTATTGAATTAGGAGAAGAAAATGGGAAGATCATAGGAAGTCTTAATAAGGTAGGAAATCTTAAGTTTACAGATAAGCTAAGCCGTGCAGGAATAAAGTTATAGGGGTATCCAAATAAGGAGCGTGATTAATGAATAAAGATTATGATGTATATAACTTTACAATAAAGGAGTATATAAGGTATATCTTTGAAGGTATCCTAGCAGTGGTTATATTGGGGATATTGTTCTACAAAAACATTCTGGGAATTATACTCTTAAGTCCTTTGATAATTCTACATTTAAAAAAGCAAAGAGGGGACTTAGTTATAAAAAGAAAACGGCAACTAAACATTGAATTTCGTGATGGAATTAATAGCCTATCAGCCGCCTTAGGTGCAGGATATAGTGCAGAGCATGGATTTGTTGAAGCTATAAAAGACTTAAAGCGTATGTATCCAAAAGGAGCTATGATTATTGAGGAATTCACATATCTTGTTAACCGAATTCAGATGAACATACCAGTAGAAAAGGCTCTAAGTGATTTTGGAGATCGTAGTAAGGTGGAGGATATTATTAATTTTTCAGAGGTTTTTTCTACTGCTAAAAGAACAGGAGGAGATTTAATTCATATTATTAGAACAAGCAGCAACCTAATCAGTGAAAAGATCGAGGTAAAAAGGGAGATTATCAGTATGATTTCTGCCAAGAAGTATGAGGCCTCAATAATGAAGATGGTACCCTTAGGTATATTAATCTACTTATCTATTTCATCTCCAGGATTCTTGGATCCCTTATATAATAACATTTTTGGATCCTTTCTAATGACAATTCTTTTGGTTATTTATCTTATTACCTTTCATATAATCGATAAAATTACTGACATAAAAGTATAAGGAAGATGATTATGTTATATGTAAATATTGCTATTAATATTCTATTTCTAATTCTTTTTATAGATAGTAGAAAAAATCATAAGGAAGGGTTAACTGCTATTGATAAAAAGAAATATAGTCTTTATTTTCTATATCCTATTACAAGGCAACTATTTATTAGGACAGGATTAGATAAAAAACTAATAAGTAGGACAGATATTAGTGAAAAAATACGAGCCATTCATCTTACTGATAGTCAAGAAATCCAGGTAAAACTTTACTGGTATCAAAAGATATCTATTATTATTCTTTGTATCTTAATATCTTCAAACTTCTCATTAATAAGCCAAATTATAGAAAGAAGCTCCCATTCTATTAAATTTGATACCAGGCTTATTAGACCTGAAGATGGTCAAGGTGATGAGACCCTGGCATTAAGGTTTCGAATGGAGCATGAAAGGGATAAGGAAGATTTCTATGAAGATGTAATTATAGTACAAAATAGGGAGAGAAGATATACAGAGTCAGAATGGAAGGAGGTATTAAAGGAAGCTATTCCTTATCTGGAAAGGGAAATGCTAGGGGATAATGAGGATGCAAATCATGTTAATAGGAAACTGAACTTTATAAGTCAGATTCCCAAAACCAGTATTATGGTGGAATGGATACCCAAGGATTATCTTCTTATTACCAGTGATGGAGAAATAAATAATAAGGATATGGGTGATGAGAAAGTGGAGACATTAGTTACAGCAATACTCAAATATCAAGATAAAAAAGTAGAGCACACCATACCAATTACAATATTGCCCATGACTTTTGAAAAAGATGAAAAGCTATATAAAGATCTTGTGAGTACCCTTGATAAGGCATCACAAACTAAAGAAACAGATAAGAATTGGAATCTTCCTCAGCGTCTAGGTAAGTACTTAATCACATGGGAAAGACAGGAGTCAACGTCCTCTATCTCACTGTTTGTACTGGGGTTATTTGCTTCGGCCCTTGTGTGGTTTTATAAGGATAAAGAATTAGAAGATAAGATAAAACTAAGAAACAATCAAATGCTTCTTGATTATCCAGAAATTATTAATAAATTTAACCTATTAGTGAATGCGGGAATGACTATAAAACAAGCCTGGATAAAGATTTCTGAGGATTACAAGCATACGGCAGATAATAAAGGAGGTGAGATAAGATACGCATATGAGGAAATGCTACTGACTGTTAATGAGTTTAAGTTGGGAATTCCTGAAGCAAAAGCATATGAGCAATTTGGAATGAGAGTAGGCTTATTGCCCTTTATGAAGTTTGGCTCAATGCTTGTACAGAATTTAAAGAAGGGAAATAAGGGCATGGTAGATTTACTCCAGAGGGAGGCAAGGGAAGCCTTTCATGAGAGAAAAGAAACAGCAAAAAGACTTGGAGAGGAGGCTTCAACAAAGCTTCTTGGGCCAATGCTAATGATGCTCATTATTGTACTTATAATTATTATGATACCAGCCTTTATATCATTTAGTATTTAGCATTATTGAATGTTTATTAATTATGAAGGGAGAAACTGCTTCTAGGGCAGTATAGATGTGATGAAGAAAAAGATTAAAGATATTTTTATGTTAGAAACAGATGGAATTGGAGTTGTTGAAATCATATTAATTTTAGTTGTTTTAGTAGGCTTGGTCATAATATTTAGAAATCAATTAACATCTATTGTAAACAGTATATTTACTAAGATAACTAATGCAATTAGTACATTTTAATGGATAAGAGAGTAAGCAACCAGTATTATCAGGCATCTATTACAATATATCTGAGTCTGGTACTACTTTTGATCTTATCCTTGGTAATGACCATAATTGAGGGGGCAAGACAGACTACAGCCAGAGTATTTGCAGAAAGGGCACTTACAACTTCCATGGATTCTATACTTGCTGAGTTCTATGGACCTCTTATGGAGGAATATCATCTGCTAGGGCTTGACTCCTCCTATGGTGAGGATACATATAAGGAGTTAGAAATAATATCAAAAATGGAAGATTATATGTCTTATACCTTCATGCCCAAGCAGGGTTTAGGCAAGGCTAACAAGCAACTAGACTTATATGGGATTACTCTTGATTCAGTAGATATATTGGGTAAAACAACTTTTATGGATTACCAAGGAGAGTTGTTTATACATCAAATAACTGAATATATGAAATATAAAGAACTTGGAAATGTGGCAGAGTTTCTTTTGAATAAAGTATCCCTCCTAGAGCAACCCCAAAAGATTAGTTATCTTTATAATGAAAAGTTAAAACTTGAGGAAGAGCTAGTTGCTATTGATGAAGGAATACTTGCACTTATGAAACATATAGACGGTATTTCTACAGGAAAAAAAGGAATAAAGCGAAATAAGGATGGAAGTATTAAGACCAATGAAGATTTTGTTAAAAGGATAATATATGATACTCCGACTAAGGAAAGCACAGGTATTAATAATGATCTGGTATTTCAAGCATTAAAAAATCAATATGTTGATCCTTCAACTTATTTTTCAGTAATAGAAGATGCCTTTATAAAGATAGCTGAGATTGAAGTAATAATTGACCAACTAGTTAATAGTTTGCAGATGATTGATAAAGAGATAGATGAGGCTAATGAGTCTTTAAAGCAGCTAGAGGAGATCCTGTCCAATTTGGATAACAAAGATAAAGAGGGTAAAAAGGCTCTAAAAAAAGAGATTAAGAATCTTAAGAAAGATATCTCTAACCTTAAGGATGAGAAAGATGAGGTTAATAAAGATATCAAAACTCATAATAAGGAAATAGACAATTATATAGATGTAATAGGGTCTCAGTCTGATATAATCCGTTCACTGGCTACAGAATGCAAAAATCAATCCCATAAGGCTATATCAGAGCTTGAAGATATTATTAAGACTGCTAAAAAGGCTGAACCAATGATAATCTCTTATGAAGAAAACCTTGATAACGCAAAAGAAGGATTAAATGAGGAGCTTATTGAAAGTCTAGAAGATAATCTTAAAGAGTTAAAACAGTATCAATTAGACAATAAGGCCGGATATGACTTTCTTCGAATGAAAGAAATCTTGAATTATGATATTGAAGTGTTAGAAAGCTGTATTAAGAATCTTGATGAGGGAGATAAACTAGTAAAAGATATGAATTTTGTCAGTGCAAAAGACAGTTATATTAGTGCAGATACAAAGCTTAGGTCTTATGAGATTTCAGGTCTTAATATTGATTACAGCACTTTGGTAGTAAATAATGAAGAATCCCCGGATTTTATAGACGGTATTAAGAATTTGGTTGAAGAGGGAATCCTAAGTCTGGTTATTGATCTGGATAGTATATCTAATAAGGAGATAATTCCTGATAATCTTCCGTCTACCATATACAGTTTGTTAGAGGGGGAACAAGGTTTTTCCTTTTCATCTCTTCTTAGTAACATGAAGATAGGAAGTAAAGACTCAGGTATGACAGGGTTGTTTGGCAGCTTTGGTGATGCTAGTATTGGTTCCCTAATAGGAGATGCCTTAGAGGAAATTGCAGAAAACATACTAATACAAGAATATATTAGCCAGCACTTTTATAAATATCCAAGCTCAGGGGAAAGTACAAAGGCTTATAAACCCTCAGCCCTAGCATATGAGAGGGAGTATCTTTTGTTTGGTAAGATGACTGATAAAGATAACCTTGAGGCAATTATAATAAGAATCATTTTAATAAGAACCCTATTAAATTTTACAACTATACTGACTGATAAGGAGTTGGTTAAGGAAGCAAAGTCCATAGCATCTGTCCTGGTAGGTTTTACAGGGCTTCCCATATTAGTATCAATTACCCAGTGTATATTAATGGTCTTGTTGGCATTTGTTTCGGCGCTGGTGGATGCCTGTGCCCTACTTATGGGGAAGGAATTGCCCATTCTAAAAAAGAAAGTAGATCTTAATTACCTAGATATTTTGTTAGTAAGTAGAGAAATGATAAAAAAGGAAGCAAGCTCCTACAAGGATGAAGGTGGTTTTTCATATAATGACTTTTTAACCTTATTCTTATATCTAACCAATGAAAAGGATTTAACCTATCGCATGATGGATTTGGCTCAGGAGAATATTAACCTTCGCTATGGAAGTAAGTTTAGCTTTGAAAATTGTCTCTTCGCTTACGAGGTAGAAGCCAAGTTTAGTATAAAACCTTTGTTCACAACCTTTTCATTTGTTCAAAAACACATTACAGGTAACATAAATGAGCCCTTAATCCTTAAGGCAGAATATAGCTACTAAAGACATGTACACCGATTTAACTTTGGTGGTCTGGGATGTCCGCTCTTCTATTTTTTCATTTCAATTAACAATTCTATTTATCAAATCAAATCATAAAACATATCAAAAAACAATCTCTCTCCAAGAAATCGTTTGCTATAAAAATCATATGTAGATAGAAGAACGGGCATCTCAGGCCATCAATAAATCGTAAAATGATGATTATGTAAAGATTGGGGATTAATGTGAAAGAAGAAAAAACCATACCGGCCTCCTTAACTATCGAGGCATCTCTGGTATTACCAATATTTTTGTTTTTCTATATGATGTTTATATGTTTTATACAGATATTCCTGGTACAGGAAGTCTTGCAGGAGGCTATTACCGAAGCAGGACTTAGTATGTCTAGAGCAGCCTATATATTCTCTGATTTTAGGGATGTAACAGATATAGAAGAGTTTGATAGTTCACTATTAGAAGAAAATATTAAGGAGGCTTTGTCGGAATTAGCTAAGTCCACCATTAATAGCCTAATAATAAAATATTCTGTGGCAAATAAATTAGACATAAACATAATAGACAATTCCTGTATTGTTGGAGGACTTGAAGGGATAAGGTTTGATGGTTCCCAGGTAATGCAAGGTGATAGGATTGATATTATTATTCGGTACCGTATTAGGATTCCTATTAATTTTTTTGGTCTTAAGCATTTCGATATGATTCAGCGGGTTAATCTTCGCGGATGGACAGGACATCAGTTGCCTGCCCTATATAAGGTTACAGAGGAAGATGATGGGGAAGATAAGACAAGTGTTTACATAACTGAGACAGGCACAGTCTATCACCTTAGCAAGACCTGTTCCCATATAAAACTTTCTATAGAAACCATAGATGAAAAACCCACATGGCAGAGAAATAAGAATGGAGGAAAGTATTATCCCTGTGAATCCTGTTGTGCAGATGATCTGGGGGCAAGTTCCTATTATATAACGTCATATGGTGATAGGTATCATAGCAACAGGGATTGCTCGGGAATAAAAAGAACAGTAAAAGAGGTGTCTCTGGACAAGGTGGGATCAAGGACCTCATGTAAAAGATGTGGAAAATAAACCTTTATATAGATAAGATAAAAACCTGATAAGAAGGGGGTATATTTGTGGTAGAAGATATTATAAGAGTACTAATAGGCATTTTTCTCATAATTGTAGCTATTCAAGATTTGGTAAATAAGAAGATTAAAGTATGGATAGTGTTACTCTCTGGGATAATTATAAGTATATGTGTATTACTTAGTCCTGATATATCCATTCTTTCTAGGATAATGAGTCTATCCTTAGGGACGGGACTGCTGATTATTAGTAAGGTAACCGGAGGAAAGATTGGTATAGGAGATGGGTTGGTAATATGTGTAACCGGTATTGGGTTTGGATTTTGGACTAATATGGAGCTTTTTGCCTTAGCACTATTACTGGCCGCATTATTTTCCATAGGACTATTAGTGTTTAAACTGGCAGATAAGAAGAAAAGTATTCCCTTTCTACCATTTCTGTTTTTGTCTTATTTGATTAAGTGTATTCCAATTTGGAGTTAGGGAAAAGTATGAAGAAGAAAGTTGGTGCCAGCTTTACCATAGAAGCGGTATTTATTATGCCCATAGTCATATTCGTCATAGTATCCATTATCTATATAACTATATACCTTCATGACTATAATAGGATCTATTCTGTTGCAGATCGTATCTTACATAAGGCAATTCTTAATGTTAAGCATGAATCAGATATTGAGACTGGTAAACTATACTATGATGAAATTAAAAGGCAAGGTGTATTTTATCAAATTCTTGGAATATCTGATATAAAAGAGAAGGATATAGAGGAGTATCTTACGAAAAAACTGACAGAAGGGCTGTTTGCTACCAATATTACAGAGGTTGAAGTAAAAGGCAGTAGATTCAAAATAACTATAACAGTAAAGGGTAAGCTTAAAATTCCCATAAAGGGCTTGTCCCATATATCTGCCTTAAATAGAGGCTTATTTATTCAGGTCAGGGGGCAAGTTCATAATCCTGCTGATTATATTCGTATCTCAGAAGTTATCTTAGATACTGGGTCAAAAATTAAAGGAATAAAGGAATTAGAAGAAAAAATCAAAGCCCTAATTCCTTAATAATAGTTCAAAATAAAGAAGTAAAGAAACAATAGTGTAAAGTAAGGTGTGAAAAGCTCTGGTTAATAAAATAGGATATGAAAAAGAGAGGAAAATACAGTGGAAGTTAGTTATATAAAAGATATTCGTCATAATTATCTTGTCGTTTCAAAAAAAGATGAAAAAGCCGATGAAGCTTATTGTGTCAGGATGCTAGAGGCTAATTCCATTGGAGGTATAATTAAGCCGGAAAATAGGATTATAGATGGACAAACTATTTATTATTATGAGATTACATCAAAACAAGCATTAGATATTATATATGCTAAATCTACGATAAGTTACGAAAGAATTAAAAAGTTATTTAATGATCTGTTAGAGATTATCACTGATTCATATGAATATCTTTTAAATCCCAATGACTTAGTAATAGATCCTGAGCACATATATATTGAGCTATCTACAAAACAAGCATATATATGTTATCTTCCTGGTTATAATAGGGAGTTAATGGATAATATGATAAAGCTTATAGAATATATTATGAACAAGCTTGAATATAAAGACAAAGAAGCGGTGCTATATGTCTATAATTTATATTCAGTATGCAGAAAAGAGGGGGCCTCTTTTAATGATTTTTGTAATGCAGTAAAAAAGGACAAGCAAGAAGGACCTAGGAAAATAGAAGCAAGAAAGGACAAGCAAGAAGAACCTAGGGAATTGGAAGCAAGAAAGGTAATAGCCGTAGGGGATAGTAAATTAGATGATTATGAGATTGATAATAAAAGGCTTAAGTTAATGAATGAGGTTCCCCTTATGATGGAGAAGATTTCGGATGAAACAGAAGAGTATTATTATCCGATAAAAGCATATATCTACACGGGGATATCTGCTTTGCTTGCTATATTTATCCTTTATCTAAGCTTCTTCACAAGGATTATATATACTTCCCTAGGAAATAGAGTAGATTATAGTAAGATGTTTGCCTTGGTTTTAATATTATTTTGTAGCCTAGGCTATATAATGAAAAAAATCTGGGCAAGGAATATGAGGTTAACCAGAATTGTTAGTAGAGAAAGATATGTTGACCCGAGAAAAGAAGAGTATAGTAAAAGTATAGATTTTGTAAAACAGGATATATCAACAAATCAATCAACTAATAAGGAAAATACGCCTGCCATAAACAAGAATAATCCGGATCAATCTGATGAAAATATGGCCAAAACGGTTTTACTAAATGGTGATATTAAGGATGGACATAGGGGCGAGTGTTGCCTTAAGCCGGAAAGTGAAGAAGTATATGAGCCTATTTGGATCTGTGAATTCCCCTATGTTATCGGAAAGCAAAAGGATAATGTGGATTATTATCTAGACAAGGACGTGGTCAGTAGATATCATGCAAAGATAACAAAAGAGGGGGAAAAATATTATATAACCGATTTAAACTCAACTAACGGAACTTATCTTAATGATACCCCCTTGCCCTGCTATCAAAGATACGAAATTAATCAAGGGGATGTAGTAGCCATTGCAGGAATTAAGTATAAATTCAAAACTGCTTAAATATAAATTGTCTTATTGTAAATACCATTACAAGAGTGTTACAATAATAGCAAGAGTAACCATAAAGGAAAGTGATGATCCTAATGAAAAAATATGTAATGGCTTTGGACCAGGGAACAACCAGTTCCCGTTGTATTATTTTTGATAAAACAGGAAAAATAAAAACCATGGCAGCAAAGGAATTTACACAAATTTATCCGAAACCAGGATGGGTAGAACATGACCCTATGGAGATATGGTCTTCACAGATTTCTGTTGCAACAGAGGCTTTGGCAAAGTCGGGAATTGATGCCAGTGAAATTGCATCAATAGGCATAACTAATCAGAGAGAAACCACTATCGTATGGAACAAAAAGACTGGACAGCCCATATATAATGCTATAGTGTGGCAGTGTAGGCGAACTGCTGCTATTATAGAGCAGTTAAAGCAGCAGGGGTTGGAACCCTATATAAAAGAAACCACTGGGTTGATTCCAGATGCTTATTTTTCAGCCACTAAAATAAAATGGATATTAGATAAGGTTCCCGGTGCTAGGAAAGAAGCTGAAGCAGGAAATCTTTTGTTTGGAACAGTAGACACATGGTTAATATGGAATTTGACAAAGGGAAAAACATTTATAACGGATTATACCAATGCCTCAAGAACCATGATATTTGATATTAATAGGTTAAAATGGGATGAGTTATTACTTAAGGAGCTAGGGATTCCTTATATGATGCTTCCTGAGGTGAAGCCTTCAAGTTGTGTTTATGGTCAAACTGATAAAGCTCTTTTTGGCCAGGAGATTCCTATTTCAGGGGCAGCAGGTGATCAACAGGCAGCCTTATTTGGCCAATGCTGTTTTGAAAAAGGAGAAGCTAAAAACACCTATGGTACAGGCTGTTTCTTATTGATGAATACGGGTGAGGAAGCCGCAAGATCCAAACATGGACTTATAACAACAATAGCAGCATGTACGGATAAAAAGGCGGTATATGCTCTGGAGGGAAGCGTATTTGTAGCCGGAGCTGCCGTACAATGGTTAAGGGATGAGTTAAGGCTTATTCATACTGCCGCTGAAAGCGAAAAATTCGCTTATGAAGTAGAGGATGCGGGTGGAATATACGTAATACCTGCTTTTACTGGACTGGGAGCACCATATTGGGATCAATATGCAAGAGGTGCTATTGTAGGTATTACCAGAGGATGTAACAATAGGCATATTATCCGTGCTACCTTAGAGTCAATTGCTTATCAAACCTATGATGTAATTAAGGCAATGGAAAGTGACATAGGAGAAAACTTAAAATCTCTTAAAGTTGACGGAGGAGCTTGTGTTAACAACTTCTTGATGGAGTTTCAGGCGGATATATTGAATGCACAGGTGCTTAGACCAGAATGTATAGAAACCACTGCCCTAGGAGCTGCATATCTTGCAGGCCTTTCGGTGGGCTTTTGGAAGGATAAAGATGAAATAAAGAAAAATTGGGCTTTATCAAAGACCTTTAATCCACATATGGAAGGTGGTTATAGAGAGAAGCTTTTAGAGGGTTGGCACAAGGCAGTCAACCGCTCTTTTGCATGGGCAGAAGACTAGAATAGGATATGAAGATGATGAAGATAGAAGACGGAATTATTCAGTTGTTATTAGACATGGAGTATCATAGGCTAAATATTCAAACAAGAAATATGGAAATGTTTTACCGAACATATTCTATGGGAACGGATATAGTCCTTATACTTCGTTCCATATCCGGTACAGAGATAACATCTGATGAATATAAGCTAATAATTAATAATGTAAAGAATCAATTTATAAAAAGTGGTTTTACTAATATTCATTTATTAGGATTAATAATTACTGCGGTTCCAGAGAGGGCAAGGAAATTTGTTCTAGAGCAGGATGACCACTTTATTATTGATATATGCAATAGAAGGCTGCTTGTTTATGAAAATCAATCACCTTATTTTTCCTATGCCATCTCATCATTAGAAAATATTATTCATAATGAAGCTTATAAGACTGGGCTGGATGATATAGACAGTAATAAGAACAAGGTACAATGGGTTACACTTTTTAATTCTATAATAATTGTACTTAATATTCTCATACATTTGTTTGCACATCATACCAAAATACTTGGAGCAGATGGGCAGGCCTTGCAGAGGGGAGCCTTGTCCTGGCATTTAATAAAGGGAGAAGGTGAATATTACAGAATATTGACCTCTATGTTCCTTCATTCGGACTTTGAGCATTTAATAAATAACATGCTTGTACTGTTCTTTGTAGGGGATAATGTGGAAAGAGCAGCAGGTAAGGTAAAGTATTTGTTGATTTATTTTGGGTCAGGAATTATTGCGGGTCTTGCTTCTATGGGCTATAATATGATAAAACATAGAAATATATTGTCTATAGGAGCTTCAGGAGCCATCTTTGGTGTTGTAGGAGCCATGGGATATATACTGCTAATTAATAAAGGACGGTTAGAGGATATCAGCAGTAGGCAAGTGATTTTGTTTATTATATTTAGTCTCTACGGAGGAATTGCTAATGCCAATATTGACAATGCCGCCCATATCGGAGGTTTACTTGGAGGGATTGTCCTGGCTATAATTTTGTATAGAAGACCAAAAAAACATAAGAATAATGGGGTTAGTCAAGTATACCAATGAGGACAGGAGGAGTGTTGATTTATGAAAATCAATATCTATTATGGCGGCAGGGGATTAATTGAAGATCCAACCTTATATGTAATCAGTAAATTTACAGAAATTTTAGAAGAGTTAAGAGTAAAGGTTACTAGATATAACTTATATGAAGAAAAGAACTCCATAGCCATGCTTCCTAAGACTTTAAAAGAGGTAGATGGAATTATATTAGCTACTACTGTTGAATGGATGGGTATAGGTGGCTATATGATGCAATTTTTGGATGCCTGTTGGTTATATGGGGACAAGGAAAAAATCGAAAAGCTTTATATGTTACCCATAGTAACTGCCAGCACTTATGGAGAAAGAGAAGCGGAACTGGCTCTTATACGAGCCTGGGAGATGCTTGGAGGAATTCCCTATGGGGGACTATCTACCTATGTTGAAAATCATGTGGAATTTGAGACAAATCCAGATTATTTAAAAATAATTGAAAAAAAGACAGAGTCTTTTTATAGAGTAATAAATCAAAAGAGAAAGATGCTTCCTGCAAGTAATATTGTACTTAGAAAGAATCTTTTAAAAAGTAGTTCTATTATACTAACACCTCAGGAAAGTGAACAGCTTTCCATGTATGTATCAGATGATGCTTATGTAAAAAAACAAAAAGAGGATATAGAGGAGCTGGCACAGATTTATAAGGATATGCTGGATGGTGATAGTGAAGCTGGTCAGGAATTTATTCGAAACCTTAAGGATAATTTTAGTCCAATTGATGGGTTTTCAGCATCCTATTCCATTAACCTTTCAGACATAAAGAAAACCCTTGTGGTTGAAATCAATAATAGTCATCTAAAATGCTATTATGGTGAAAAAGCAGATGCGGATGTAATTGCCAAAACCACCAGGGCTGTTATGAACAAATTGATTCTAGGTCGTATAACCTTTCAGGGGGCATTTATGTCTGGTGAATTGACAGCTAAGGGGAACTTTAAAACACTTCGTACCTTTGATCAGGTTTTTCAGTTTAATATATTATAATCAGGTTAGATGGGAAGAAGGATAGTAAAGCAGGTGACTTCCTCGGTTGAAGAGACTTGAATGGTTCCACCGTGGCTTTCTATGACGTGTTTTGAAAAGGGCAGTCCTATTCCTGTACCATCTTTTTTGTAAGTAACAAAAGGAAGAAACAAGCTATCTATCTCATCCTCAGGAATTGGCTTGCCATTATTAGTTATTTGTATAGCTATCATAGGCACTAAGTCTATTGAATATTGGTTTATTATAACTCCTATAGAATCACCTAGTGAGGTTGCTTCTAAGGCATTCTTTAGTAGATTGGAGATTACTTGCTTAATCTTGGCAGAATCACAGTTATAGGAAGATAAGATAGGCTTACATTGGGGGTCTTCCTTAATGGTTAACTGTTTTTGCTGGTTGTTTGCTTGGGGCATGTAACTTTTTACTATATTATGTATTATGGATGAAAGATTAGCCGGTTTCTTGTTTGGTGTGGTACAGGAGTTAAGTAATGAGGCGTCAGACATTATGTTTTCCATGTCTTGAATTAATTCAAAGAGCTGACTCCAATACTTGAATTCCTTGGCTTCTGGGTGCTTCATTTCTATATACTGAAGAGTTCCCTTTATAAGTGACAAAGGATTTCTTAGTTCATGAATGAACAGGGAGGTTATTCTTTTACTTTCTTTCATAAAATATTGAACAGCTTTATCTTCTTCCTTACTTGAGGCTGGCATGACTAGAGGTTTTTCAACATTTATATCTTTTATCATACATCTTCCTTTCTCGGGCATAGATTCAAGCCCGTTATTAGTAAATATTTACAACATCAAGAGTATGTTATCAGATTATGGTAAATAATTCAAGAATAACATATTATTATTATTTATAGGAGGTATAAGCAAATGGAAAATTGTGTTTTTTGTAAAATAATATCCGGAGATATTCCATCGACGGTACTTTATGAGGATAATGATTTTAAGGCTATAATGGATATATCCCCTGCATCTAAGGGACATACTATTATACTTACTAAAGAGCATTTTGAGAACCTATATGAATTAAAGGATGATGTGGCAATGAGGCTACTTATTATCGCAAAAAAGATTGCTTTAGCCATGAGGAAAGAGCTTAACTGTGATGGTATTAATTTGCTTCAAAACAATGGTAAAGCTGCGGGACAGAGTGTTTTTCATATCCATTTTCACTTAATACCAAGATACAAGGATGATAAGGTAAATATAAGATGGACTACTGGAGAATATCAAGAAGGCGAAGCCATGGAAATAGCACAGAGAATATCAAGATATTTATAACAATAGTAATATAGCTATAGGCCCTTACCTAAATATCAATATAAGAATCTAACATGAGCAAAGTCTATAAAATATTTGCTATGTTAGTATTAAATTTGATTTCAGGATAGGGCCTTATATTAATGTGATTAATTTTATAATTCAATTTCTTTTATTAGATTCATAATTGTGTCGATAGAGTTGTTCAACTGGCTTTTATTCATGGTTTCAATATATTTTTGTCTGTTTTTCATAACTGATTCAATGGCTTCAAGTAGGCTACTGACAGTTAAATCCTCTTCCTTAAGCATATAAGAATATCCTTGAGATTCAAAGGATTCAGCATTAAGTATTTGATCTCCTCTACTGGCTTTTTGGCTAAGGGGAATTAAGATGTTGGGTATTCTAAGAGCAAGTATTTCGCAGATAGCATTGGCACCAGCTCTTGATATAACCAAGTTGGATGCGGCAAATAAATCACTTAGCTCATCTTTAATATATTCATATTGGGTATATCCTTCTAAATCCTTAAGCTTTTCGTCAATATTACCTTTACCACAAAGGTGAATAATTTGATAATCTCTAAGTAAAGTAGGTAACATTCCCCTTATTAGATCATTGATTATTTTGGAGCCACTACTGCCACCAATTATCATAATTACAGGCTTATTTGCTGTAAATTTGCAAAATTCTAAACCCTTGATTTTATTACCACTAAATAATTCCCTACGGATAGGTGTTCCAGTAAGTAGGGCTTTTTCTGTTGGAAGATGTTTCATGGTTTCAGGAAAGTTGGCACAAACCTTCTTGGCGGCAGGAATAGCAATCTTATTAGCCAAGCCCGGTGTCATATCAGACTCATGAATGATTATGGGAACACCATGTTTTTTTGCAGCAAGAACAACAGGAACGGTTACGAAACCTCCTTTTGAAAATAGGATATTAGGCTTTAGTTTTTTAATTATTTTACGAGCCTCAAAGTAACCCTTAATCACCTTGAAGGGATCGGTAAAATTCTTTATGTCAAAGTATCTTCTTAATTTACCTGAAGATATCCCATGGTATGGAATATTATATTCTTCAATTAGCTTACGTTCAATTCCCTGGTAAGACCCAATATAATGTATGTCATAGTTTTCTTTCGTAAGTGCCGGTAGTAGAGCAATGCATGGAGTTACATGTCCAGCAGTACCACCGCCAGTTAAAACGATACGTTTCATTTATTAGTCCTCCAATTCTTTAAGGCTTTTGCCAGCTGGTCAGGACATGAGGTAGATTTTTTACCACAGGTGGTTCCTTCAAGTCTTTTAATCACATCATCCACCTTCATTCCTACTAAGAGCCTAGAAAGCCCGCTGGCATTTCCTGCACAGCCATTCTTGAATTTAACGGATCTTATTATTCCGCTTTCATCTTCTATCTCAATATCAATTTCTGTACTGCAGACCCCTGATGTCTTATATATCATGGAATTACTTCCTTTCTCTTTATGTATAAATATGTTTGTTTGATATATGGTTATTGTTAATCGTATACATTTTATCTTACAAATTAAGTTTTTGCAAATGATATTTATAAGAGTCATACCATAAAAAAGTATAGTAAAAGTATAATAAAATTGCATATTAACAAACAGAGGTTTGTTTTGTGCAAAATTAGATGGTATAATATTCCTCGATATAGTACTTCAGACCCTGAAGCATCTTTGATATAGGATAAAACATTGCATTTTAACTATTTGGCCATTAGAATATAGTATAAGTTAAAATAGTGATTCTGGAGGTAGAATTCTGATGAGAAAAATAGGGATTATAGGTGCAATGGATGAAGAAGTAAAGAGACTTAAGGAGCTTATGCAGAATGTACAGATTAAAAGTATTGCCTCTATGGATTTTTATGAAGGATATTTTGAAAAGGTACCTTTAGTTGTTGTCCGAAGTGGTATAGGAAAAGTAAATGCAGCCCTTTGCACTCAGATTCTTATAGATAGATATGATATTGAAATTGTAATAAACACAGGAGTTGCAGGATCCCTAAGAAATGAGATTGATATTGCAGATATAGTCCTTTCTACAGAAGCCCTTCAGCATGATATGGACGCTAGGGGTTTTGGTTATGAGATGGGAGTTATTCCGAGAATGGATAAGTCCATCTTTACAGCAGACATTAAACTGGTTAATCTGGCAAAAAAGGTGTGCAGTGAAGTTCTACCTTCCCTGGGAGTTCACACCGGAAGAGTGTTAAGTGGAGATCAATTCATTTCAGATACTAAGAAAAAAGAGTGGCTTGTTAATACATTTGATGGTTATTGTACTGAGATGGAAGGGGCGGCTATTGCACAGGCTGCATATCTTAATAACATTCCATTTCTTATTATTCGTGCTATCTCAGATAAAGCAGATCAAAGTGCAGAGATGGTTTATTCTGAATTTGAGGAACTCGCCATTGATAATACGGTTAAGCTGTTAACAGAATTGATTAAACAGATAGACTAAATAAAGGTATAGATTATTAGGACAGTTTAATTAAAAAATACAGGGGTGACTCTGTATGGAAGGAAGGGATATGATGGATTATCAAGAGAAGATAGATATAATGATACAAAATATTGAAAAGCTAATAGTTGGCAAGAGGGAAGCCATCAAGCATACATTAATTACTCTACTGGCTGGAGGGCATTTGCTACTAGAGGATGTTCCAGGGGTTGGAAAAACCACCTTGGCTAAAGCCCTAGCTCAGACCATAGACTGTGGCTTTACAAGGATCCAGTTTACTCCTGATACCCTTCCAGGTGATGTTACAGGATTGTCTATTTATAATATGCAGACAGGGAAGTTTGAATATTCTAAGGGTGCTATTATGAATAATATTATCCTGGCAGACGAAATCAACCGAACTTCTCCCAAGACCCAAGCAAGCTTACTTGAAGCCATGGAAGAAAAACAAGTTACAGTAGATGGGGTTACATATCCCTTATCCAAGCCTTTCATGGTTATAGCAACTCAAAATCCCGTAGATTACCTCGGTACATATAACTTACCTGAGGCTCAACTGGATCGTTTTATGATGAAGATATCCATCGGATATCCTGAAATCTCTGATGAGCAGGTGATGGCAGATAGATTTATAAATAAGCAATATAATAGCCAGTTAGAGGCTGTGGTAAGTAAAGAGGATGTTATGATTATGCAAGAGGAAGTTGAAGAGGTTAAAGTACACCAAGATTTGATTAACTATATTACAAAGCTTGTTCAACAAACCCGAAAGGATAATAACATTACCCTTGGAGCAAGTCCTAGGGCCACCTTAGCCCTTATCCGTGCAGCCCAGGCAAGGGCCTATGTGGAGGGAAGGAAGTACTGTATTCCTGATGATATTATTGGGCTTGTTGTACCAGTGCTTGCCCATCGAATTATCTTATCGCCTGAAGCTAGACTGGGGCAAAGCAAGGTTGATCGAATTTTAAAGGACATCATAGTAAAAATTCCCGTTCCAATTTTTAAATAATAACAAGTAGTTATGGATTGTATTATGCTTTCATATATGGAATTTAATAACCTTGCAATAAATTCATAGATAAGGTTTGATATAATGAAAACCAACCGTTTGATTTACATACTTTTTATCATAGGGAGCGGAATATTTGCCTCGTATTATGGAGGCAATATTTCTTATGCTTTTTTTTATCTGGCAATATTTATTCCTATAATATCATTTCTATATACTCTATATGTATATTTTAGATTCAAGATATTCCAATCAATGGACAGTTACATGGTTGTAAAGGGTGATTGGAATAACTATTCTTTTGAAATAGCTAATGAAGATTACATAGCATATCGTAATGTTAAGGTAAATTTTCTATACGACAAATCAACAATTAAGAAAACTGAAGATAGCATTGAATATTCTCTTCTGCCAAATGATAAGGAGAAAATGGATACTCAGATTAGGTGTAATTATAGGGGGGAGTATTCAATTGGAGTAGATTCTATTGAAGTCACAGACTTCCTATATATTTTTTCCATTACCTATCCCATATCGAGTAAATTGAAGGTTAAGGTATTGCCAAGGGTGGTTAGCGTGGAGCAATTAGAAATAGCCCCAGCCCTGATAGATTCAAAAAATCCCATGCAATTTAGCAATTTTGTTGAGGAGGAGTTGGATACTGAGATTCGTAAATACCTTAGGGGAGATAATAGAAAACGAATTCACTGGAAAGCATCTGCCAAGATGAATGAATTACTTAGCAGAAAATATAACCAAAAGCCCAAAGCTAAAGTGGTACTTTTTATGGATTTAGAAAAAATCCACGGGGAAGACTTAAGCATTGTTATATCAGAAGATAAGATTATGGAGAGTATCCTTGCCATAGCTAATTATTATGTGTCTAAGAATACTCCCTCTCAAATTATATTTGGGGTGGAAGATATAAAGCAGATACATATTAATTCGAAATATGATTTTGATGGATTTTATAAGGCATGTATTAACCTTCATTTTGACACAAAAATATCTGTAGATGAACTGATTCTAAGAAGGCTTCAAGGGGGAGATAATGGCATGTTTTATGTAACTGCCACCCATAAATTAACCAAGGAGCTTTATATGGCTTCTCTTAGGGTCTTATCAGGAGGCAATCGCCTATGTATATTATTTGTAAGTGATGATGTGTCTGATAACACAAAGAAACTGATGGAAGATATGAAAAAAGCAGGAGTGGATATATATCAAATCCTATCGGAGGATGAAATTGAAGATATCCTTTCGAAGAATGCCTAATATGCATAAGGCCTTATATAGGAGGGAGCATATGCTAAGAGACAATAATAGAGCTTATCAACTGTATCATTCCATATTGGGGATGATTTTAACCTTAGCATTAATATTGTGGATAAATGAGTATTTTCATCTTAGGGTACATATTATAGTTTGTATCCTTTATTGTCTTGTTCATGCCATCCTAATTCATATATTTGAAATTAATAAGAAAAATACCATTACCTATCTTGTTATGCTTAGTATGCTACCTGTTACAGGACTAATCTTTGTTCTAGCTAGAACAAATCCTATTACATGGGCAAATAGAATAATTGATTGGGTTATTAGATATGACCGTACAGATGAACTTTATGAAATATTACCAGCATACACTGTTATGGCAGTGGTTTCTATCCTTGCAAGCATTCTCTTTTATCTCTTTGTTAGAAAATATGTAACAAGATTAATATTAGCAATAGTTATTATGGCTTTATTAATTATTTGCTCCATATTAGAAATTAACATAGTAAAGATTGTTGTAGGGATATCCATATTCTTTATTATAACCATGTTGATTGAGTTTTCTGGTGTGTTGTATAGTAGAAAATCTGGCAAGGAGGATAAAAAGGAAAGTATATTATATCTGCTACCAGTGTGTGTGATATTGGCTGTGATAGCCACAGCCCTTCCTTCAAAACCTGAACCCATACAATGGACAGGGGTAAAAAATTTATATAATAACGTAAGAGATTACATTGATAAACTTACCACAGAGTGGGAGTTCCTAAGAAGTGGAGGAGACGGTATATTCTCAATATCATTAAGTGGGTATTCGGGAGATGGAAGTCTTGATAATGAAGATATAAGTATCAACCATAAGGTAGCACTTATTGTTAGGGATCAAGTAAAGCCTTCTCCAATATATCTGACAGGTTCCGTAAGTGATGTCTACACCGGATATAGTTGGGAGAAGAGCAAGGAAGATGCTATTGCTAATGAAGATGAATACCAGATGGATTATGGTGAGTTATTGTATGGATTATCAAGAATAGATCCTCAAGCCTTTAGTGAAAACCGTATAGTAAATTCAAGGAATATAAGGATAAAATACAATAAGATAAAGACAAAAACCTTTTTCTATCCATCTAAAAGTGTAGGGATAGATTTTGTTGGTAGAAAGCATCAGATTGATACAGAGTATGCCAGCATCGTTTTTCAGGAAGCCAAGGGAGAAGATGTATCTTACAACATATCATACTATGATATGAATTTGCAGAATGAAGTATTTCATGAACTGCTAAGAAGCTCTGATATATTTTCCTATAAGGATAGTTATGGCATAGATTACGATGCAATAAATAACATTGAGAAACAATTGTTTATAAGAAAAAATGGAGATTATATATTAGATAGGAATGATTTATATGAGGTTTATAAAGAAAGGGCAAAAATAATAAATGAAAGATATACACAGCTTCCTGATAATTTGCCCACACGGGTTAAAGAGTTGGCCTATGAGTTGACCAAGAATGAAAATACCAAATATGATAAATTAAAAGCAATTGAAGAATACCTTATTAATTATACATATACATATACTCCAGGTAATACACCAGAGGGGTCTGACTTTGTGGATTATTTTCTATTTGATAATAAAAAAGGATATTGTACATCCTTTGGTACTGCCATGGCAGTACTTGGTAGGTCCATAGGTATTCCTACTAGGTATGTTGAGGGTTATGTAGTTGATTATGACGATAGGTCTGATGAGGGTTTCCTCATTAGAAACTCTGATGCCCATGCATGGGCAGAAGCTTATTTTGAAGGAGTGGGCTGGATTCCATTTGAGGCCACACCTTCATTGCATGAGCAGCGATATAGTCCATGGCCTTCAAAAGAAGTATATGAAAGTTACGATCCAACAGAATATTATTTGAGAATGCTAGAGGAACAAGATGTAGGGGCTCCTGTAGATATTGTTATAAAGACAGAAGAAAGGGATAGTAAAGTAGATGATATATGGTTATGGGTGTTTGTTATAGTAGTGGCCATATTATTATTACTTTTGGTGCTTATTGTCTACTATCATACCCTTAGACGTACCTATAAGAAGGAAATGGAAAAGGCATCATATAGTAAATTGATGTATATTACTTTTATAAGAATTCTTATACTAATACAAGGTGAAGGATTTCGTATTAAAGACGAAGAGACCCTGCTAATGTTGTCCGACAGAGTTAAGGATAGATATATGTATAATGATATTACATTTAATGATGTTATTAAGGTATTTATGTCCTATCGTTATGGAGAGATAGAAACTACTAAAACAGATTATGAAAAGGTAATGACTTTCTATAAGGGGCTTATGGAGCATCATAAAAATGAAAGCAAAGTAATTCAGCTCCATCTGGAGGAGTTTAAGTTTTTAATCAAGAGGAAAAGTTATAATATCCCTAGTCAAGATTAATAATCTTTGCCCCAGTATAATAATGAGTTAATATCTTATCATAAGTGTATCCATCCTCTGCCATGGCATTGGAGCCATATTGGCTTAAACCTACTCCATGGCCAACACCGGTGCATATGATCCTAGCTTTACCTTCATAATCTTCAATATAAAAATGATTTGAATTTAGTCCCAAGACCTTGGCAAACTCTTCCCCAGAGACGGTGAGGTTGCCAAGGTCTATTTCTGTTACATAGCCTACACTGTCCCGATTACTTATTATAATATCTTGAAAGAATGTTTTTTCACTAATATCTATGGAGGGATAAACTTGCCTTAGTAATCCAACCAGGACACGTACATCATATTCAGTGATTCGCAGATAATGGATTGAGGTTACATCCTGTTTGCTAGATACACTGACAAGGTAGGGGATATCTACTCCCCAAGCTTCCCTGGAATTTCTGGTATAGCCTGTTCCAGTACCAAAAAACACGGGTAATATTAAATCATCTTTATAGGTTAAGACTTCTTCCTTAGTAGCAAAGACTGAATTCTCAAGCTTGGTAAAATACATGATATAATTATCTGAACCCCAATATTGCTCCATTTCCTCAGGGTCAATATAAGATAGTCCCAGCTCAGAAGTGGTATAGTCAGATTTGTGAGAATTTTCCTCAGAGAGAAGAGCAACATTATATAAGGCATATGTTCTAGATAGAACAGCTTGAGCCTTAAGGGCTTCTAGATGATAACCAGCAGGCATATTGGCTGCCACAACCCCAATTAAATATTGGTCAAAGTCAAGCTTTTCTTTAGCACCATTCTTCTCATAATATATATTAAAGTTCATGGCTTCTAAGGAATTATAAGCCTTTTTATTACTAGATAATATAAGGGTAAGAATAAAAGGTAATATCAGCACTATAACACTTACTGCCAACAGCTTATATATAAGTTTTTTCATATTTACTCCCAAAGATAGGTGTTGTTATATTATATTTAAGAACAGGTTGTTTATGTATGGATAGGCTAAAGGAATTTTGTGAATTATAGCAAAGGACATAAAGGATATAAAAATACCCCACTTCTATAAGAAGTGGGGGCATATCATAAGGAATAAGTCTATATCTTTGACTTTTCCGTAGAGAAGCATACTATTATAAAGCCTACAATGGACACAATGAATCCCATAAGTAGCATATAGGAAGGATCTCTAGTATCAAGTAAATTCCCACCTGTAATATATGCAATGGTTCCTGATAGACCAATTGTTGCCACTCCCATCATTGCCTGACCTTTGTTTCTGTCTTCTTTATTAATAATAGAATTAACATAATAGACAGAAGCTGGAGTAAAGAGTGCAAAGGAAAGCATCTGAAAAGCTTGGGATAAGTGTACAATATTAACATTAGGAGCCAGCCATATAAACAGTGATTTCATAAGGAAGAAAAAGGAGGCTGTCTTAATTATGGTATGGCACCTTAACTTTTTAATAATATAAGCAAAAGCAGCCATGGTGGGAAGCTCCAAGGCGGCAGCTATAGTTAAGGAGAGCCCCATATCTGAACTGTCTCCGCCGACATTTTCCATTATGTTGATTAGGTAGGTGTTAATAAGGCTATGGGCATAAAAAAGCATAGTGATGCCTACAAGCATCAGGGTAAATCTTTTGTACTTTATGAAAAAGCCCAGTATTGTAGAGGGAGGATTTTCATTTTCATCAGAAATATCTTCAATCCTATGATTTTTTGAGAGGTTTGCAGCCTCTTTGTCAGTATCTTTTAATCTAAAGAAAGAGGCCGATAGGAATAGAAAGACATAACTAATAAGAAAGAAGGGTACTATGATGGCTCCACTAAACCTACTTACACCGTGGCCAAGGAAAAAGGAAGTAATAGCAAAAGCTATGGAACCAGTTCCCCTAGCCAAACCATAGTTAAAAGGATATCCTTTATTTATATATTCTAAAGCATATGAATTAAGCAGTGGATTTATGGTAAATTGTATTGCAGTGATGATGGCAAATACACAGCCAATAAATAATAAGGAATTGGCCTTAATGTTAAGTAATATGGCAGAAGCAAATGCAATAAGTAATAATATCAGTATAATATTTCGAACGGTTTTTTTCTTTGACTTATCAGCAAAGGCAGATACTACTGGCTGAAGTATAATTGATAAGATTGCAGACAAAGAAAGTACAATGCCAATCTGGGTATTGTTAAAATTCCTATATTGTAGATATATAGCTGCAAAACTATAAATTGTACATTGACTTATCCAATATGTACTTTGTAACAAAGCATACTTAATTGTTAATTTTCTTGATGTCTTTTCCATGTGTCCTCCAGGGTGTGTTATTTACTATATAGGGAAGTAAAGCAAAGTTAAGCCTTAAACAAGTTTATAAGGTCATTATACAATATATGATAAAACATTCAATAAGATATAAGGAATATAAAATTGACTTTCGGTCCATGGGGACATATGATGAGTTTGTGGAGGAGTGTAAGATGAAGTGAGAGGGGTAACAATAGTTAATGGCTTATATATATAAGATTTGTAAGAGATTAAAAAGGGAGCTGAGTATGAAGATGAAACGTGGAATATTGATAATTTGTATAGTGTTATCGTTTCTTTTTGTGGGTTGCGTTCCGACAGAAGGCAATACTGAGGTAGAGGAAACACAAGTTGATCCATCTAATAATGATAAGGGGGCAGATCCTGATATTAAGGATTTTTCTTGGCTAAGGGATTATTTTAAGGACTATGAATTTGCAGTATCTAGTAATAATGGCTATGAGGTATCAGGTGAATATGATTTAAATGGAGATGGAATTAACGATAAAATAAAGACTTCATTAAGTGTTAATTCTTACATTGAGGTTAATGATAAAACATTAGAGTTTTATACAGATAATCCCACAGGTGAATTAAAGATTATTGACCTAGACAGTAATGATAATTACTTGGAGTTAGCCTGCTTTGATGATGGTCCCAGCGGTGACCCGCATTATAAATTATTCAGATATAACGGTGAAGAACTAATAGCTTTAGGTGAAATTGATAGCGGTGCCATAATGGACGGAAGGGGTAAATATATATCATGGTTTAGTATGGGGGTAAATTTTAAACCGCTGTTTTATACATCCTGGCAGGAGCTAGTGGATAATGAATTTGTATCTAGGGACCATGATGTGAGTCAATATATTGGAGAAACCTATGAATTAAGCGGTTCGGGTTTCTTTGTGCCCTTAGAGGAGGCTCCTAAAAACTATCATGAATATATATCCTGGGAATGGGAATCTATGAAGGATTTTGAATCGATTACAGTTAAAATTCTAGAGATTTATTCTGCTAGTCAGTTATTTATAGAATTTGAAGATGGACAGAAGGGTTTGCTTTATTTTTGGATTGGTGATTGATTTAAACTTGACAGGTGGAGAACACGCTTTGAAGGAGAATGGATTGAGTTTGATAATTTTTTCTTTCAAAACTTAGATATTGCAGCGGATAATCGGGAAAAAGCCATGCCCAAACCCATGGCAAGGCTTAGGAAGAATGGAAGATGCTCACCAGAGGGCTCGCATCTTATTCTTCCCGAATCACTTATATTATTACTTACATAAAAACAGAGGTCTTTGTCACCTAACGGTGCCACAGACCTCTGTTTTCATGTAAGCGGATAACGGGGAATCTCAAAGCCAAACCTGAGAAGCGGTTTGGCTCGACAAGAAAAAAATGCTCGCCATTGGACTCGCACCTTTTTCTTAAAGTTTTCAATTTTTATGGTTAACTCGCTGTATAAGAAAGAGGCAGGTGATAAAACACCTGCCTCTTTCTTATACAGCGGATAACGGGAATCGAACCCGCATCGCAAGCTTGGGAAGCTCGTGTTCTGCCATTAAACTATATCCGCATATTAACTATTTTAAAACTTTAATAAAAAAAGTCAAGAATAAGTATAAGAATGGGATTAAAAAATCTTTTAATGGAAATATTAATTAAATAAGTTGGGACATTTATTTAGTTGGTAAAAATAAATCTCTGTAGCTGACTTAGGTATAAATATATTAATAACTGAGAAGAATATAGTCTAGAGGTGATAATAGTGAAAAAGAATGGTTTTGTTGAGTTTTTTAAAGGTAAGGGTTATTATGTGTTATTATTTGTCGGTATTATCGCTATAGCTGCAGTAGCGCTTATTGGCTCTAATTTATCCTCTAATAAGGTAGATGATACAGAGGATTTTGTAGATCTAAATGAACCAGATAATAACATGATAGCTGATGAAGATGATGACCTGCAAGCTGAAATTGATAATGCATTGGAAGAGGCAGACTCTCAGACAAGCCCTGATACCAATGGGCCTGAAGGCGGTCAGGAAGTTGCTGACAATGACAGTCTTCTAGAATTTGATGTATATACGGAAGAGGAAGAGAATGGGATTGACCTTGCTGAGATATTAGATCCTAAGCCTGTTGAAGCAAATCATAATGTGGTAGATAAACCACAGGCAGTGGAAACATCCGGTGCAACAGTAAAGAATCTACCGAAGTTAAGCTTTCAAGTTGATGAAGGGCTACTTTGGCCAGTGGATGGCAATGTCATTATGAATTATAACGTAGATCATTTGGTATACCATGCTACACTCATGCAGTATAAAATTAACCCGGCAATTATTATAGCAGCGGAGATTGGAACAGAAGTAAAATCAGCAACAGATGGAATTATTACAGATATTTACGAAGACCCTATTACAGGTCTTACTGTTACAACAGACATTGGAGATGGTTATTCACTTCTATATGGTCAACTGGCAAATGTAAATCATAAGATTGGTGATAGACTTGCAGAAGGTGAAATAATTGGAGAAATTAATAAGCCTACAAGATTCTATTCAATTGAAGGAAGTAATCTGTATTTTATGGTAATGGAGGATGAAAAGACTGTAAATCCTATGCTCTTGTTACGTTAAAGGGATGATTGAATGATTATGAAAAAAGAAAGGACATGTTGTTATAACTGCACATGTCCTTTCTTTAATTGACATAATTGTGGCCCACTAGGGTGGTACAGGTTTTTACTAAGAGTATTATTATTCAAGTAAATAATTCTTTTTTCTTAAAGCATCCTCTACTTGATTAAGTATGTCCTCACTATCAGCCTCAATAGTATGACGATGGGTTCCTGCAGTAAGCTCCTTCAAAGGAGTAATCTTTTTCTCTTTAACCTGTTTTACAAAATCATAAACATCATTTCTGTTTCTTATAATCAACTCTGTCACAATCTGCCCATATATTTCATGAATTACATGTACATCCAAGACCCGTCCACCATTATCAACAATAGTACATAATTCATCTTCAATATTTTCAGTAGAATGCTTTACATGTATAACCCTAGTATATTTTGCTTCCTTGGATTGATATAGCATATATCCCTTAGTTGTGGATATTATATCTATGTCTGATGCTCTAAGCAAAGCGATATCTTGTACTATTACCTGGCGACTAACTCCAAGGATGTTTGCTAATTCACTGCCTGATATGGGCTTGTGGGAAGCTTTAATTATATCTATTAATTTTTCTCTTCGCTCATTTCCATCCATTTTATTGCCCTCTTATCTGATATTGCCACTTTTAATTTTAATATAGTTCCGCTATAATAGAACAGGGTAAAATTATTTATAATCTTACTTATATTATGGCGATTATAATTATATACTTAGAAGAAGGAATTCGCAACTTCTTTAAGGAACATTTTGGATATAGAAAGGAAATGCTATGTTTCGTTTATGGGCAAAGATATTTAAGGATGGTAGGATGGTTAAGGATATGGTTGTGTGCAATGACAATCCTGACCTTCGAAGAACTCAGAAAATATTTGCAGCTATGGATGACATATGTTATACATATGATTTGCCAAAGCCAATATGGTTAGATTCAACCGTTACAAGTTTTAAAAGAAATGCCAAGACAAGATTTGCTCAGGATAATTTTATGGAACCCATTGATTTTGATTATCTTGAAATACATGTTATTGAGGAAGATTAATATGAGAAGGAGAAGCTTATATCATTTAGGGATTCTCCTCCTTTGTTTTTTTATAGGAGCCTGTGGTAAAAGAGAAGAAATGTTTACAAAGAATAATGATGATAATAAAGATATACTCACCAAGACCGAGGATAAGAATATAGATGAAATAGATACTCCAAGAGATGATGTAGCAACCAATATGTTCATGGAAGGGGAAAATATGAAATCTAATAAATATGATGAAGTACACTTATACCCAGCTGGTAGGATAATTGATGTCTCGGAATTTGATAATGAGATGATAGATTCCATGTTTGTATCTTAGGAGTTAAGTAGTGAGATAGTCAAGCGTATTGAAGGGAAATCCTATAAGGAGGGGGCGGACATTCCCCTTAGGGATTTAAGATATATTAGAGTTCTTCACAGGGGCTTTGATGGAAAAACCCATATAGGTGAAATGATAGTTAATAAAGCCATTGCCCTTGATGTTATAGATATATTTAAAGAATTATATAGAATCTCATATCCCATAGAGAAAATGCTTCTTATTGATGAATATGACGCTGACGATATTAAATCCATGGAGGATAATAATTCATCAGCCTTTAACTATAGATACATTGAGGGGACTAATAAACGCTCTGTCCATAGTGACGGTTTAGCTATTGATATTAATCCCTTATATAACCCATATGTTCGCACCAGGAATGGTAAGACAGAAGTGTTACCCGAAAGTGGACTAGAATATACTGATCGTAACCTTGATAATGAATACTATATAAAAAAAGGTGACCCTTGTTATGAAGCATTTATAAGTAGAGGCTTTACTTGGGGAGGCGAATGGAAAAACAGCAAGGACTATCAGCATTTTGAGAAAAAGTTAGCCCAAGAGTAGGTTGTATTAGATAAAGATATAATAATTATCCCATTCCCTGGTATAGTACTTATAATTGATTTTACATTATCTCAGTGTTATAATGAGACGGTATAAGACGAGTTGTACTGGAAGATAGAAAGGAAGCAGTCCATGTCATATTTGGCTCTCTATAGAAAGTTTAGACCTGACAACTTTAAGGACGTTAAGGGTCAGGAACATATAGTAACAACACTGTTAAATCAAATAAAGTCTAATAGAATAGGTCATGCCTATCTTTTTACCGGTACTAGAGGAACAGGTAAAACTTCAGTAGCAAAACTATTTGCAAAGACTGTTAACTGTGAAGATCCCAAGGGGGGTAATCCCTGCAATGAATGTAGCACCTGTAAGGGTATTATTGCTGGGACATCTATGAATGTGATTGAGATAGATGCAGCTTCCAATAACGGCGTAGAGAATGTAAGAGAGATTGTAGAAGAGGTAAGATATTCGCCCACAGAAGGTAAATACAAGGTCTATATAATAGACGAGGTTCATATGCTTTCCGCTGGAGCCTTTAATGCCCTCTTAAAGACAATTGAGGAGCCTCCGTCCTATGTTATATTTATATTGGCAACAACGGAGGTTCATAAGATTCCTGTTACCATATTGTCCAGGTGTCAAAGATATGACTTTAGAAGAATTAGTATAGATGTAATTGTAGATAGACTCCGTGAGTTAATGGCAGAAGAAGAGATTGAGATAGAGGATAAAGCCTTACGTTATATTGCAGGGGTGGCAGACGGTTCTTTAAGGGATGCCCTAAGTCTGCTAGATCAATGTATTTCATTTTACCTGGGAGAGAAGGTCACATATGACAATGTTCTTAATGTACTAGGAGCTGTGGATACCAGTGTCTTTCTAAGACTGTTACAGGCCATAGAGCATCAGGATGTGTCTGCATGTATAAGGATACTTGATGAAGTGGAAAGTAATGGACGAGAACTTTCGCAGTTTGTTATAGATTTTATATGGTATCTACGAAATCTTCTTTTAGTTAAGACGACAGAGGATGTAACTGATATTATTCTAGACATGTCAACAGAGAATTTAGAATTACTTAAGCAGGAATCACATAAAGTAGATGAAGGCACACTGATGAGATATATTAGGGTGTTTTCGGAATTATCTAATCAGATTCGCTATGCATCAAGAAAGAGAGTTCTTCTTGAAATTGCATTAATCAAACTATGTAAGCCACAGATGGAACAAGATTATGATGCCCTGATTAACCGCATTAAAATACTTGAGGATAAAATCGAAGAAGGCATTACAGTAACACAGGTAAACAAAAAGACCATTCAGTCAGAGTTTGCTAAGGAACCTATAAAAAGGCAAGAGATATTACCTGAAGCCTTGCCGGACGATTTGAAGCAAGTGGCTGGCAATTGGAAAAGCATCGTAGCACAAATATCAAAAAAAGCACCAGCCCTTGGCTCGGTACTAGGCGGTGCTACTCTTACCATAGATGAGAATAAGGGATTAGAAATCGTGGTAACGAATATAATCGATAAAGAATTGGTGGATGGTGACAAAAATAAGAAGGTCATTCTTGATACTATCGCCAAAATGATAAATAAGCAGGCACAAATTAGTGCCCGTTACCTTGATAAAGAAAAAGAAAACATTAAAAATGTGGTGGACTTAACCAAGTTAATTAAGGCACCTATTCAATATGAATAACAGCTTAAGATTTGTATTTTTAATAAAGATAATGGTTTTTGACATTAGTATCATATTATATTATTAACAGGAAATTCAGAAAGGAGCTTATCAATATGGCAAGAAGAGGTGGTTTTCCGGGCGGCGGACTTCCCGGAAATATGAATAATTTAATGAAACAGGCACAACGTATGCAGAAACAAATGGAGGAGAAAACCAAGGAATTAGAAGATAAAACGTGGGAAGCCAGTGCTGGTGGTGGAGCTGTAACTGTAACTGTTAACGGCAAGAAGGAAGTTGAGTCTGTAAAGATTGCTCAAGAGGTTGTTGATCCTGATGATGTGGAGATGTTAGAGGATCTTATTGTTGCAGCTACCAATGAAGCATTACGAGCAATGGAAGATGAAACCTCAGAAGTAATGGGACAGATTACTGGGGGATTGAGTGGAATTGGAGGATTCCCTTTCTAATGGATTATTATAGCAGTCAGATAAGCAAGTTAATAGAAGAGCTATCAAGGCTTCCGGGTATCGGTACAAAGACAGCCCAGAGGCTTGCTTTTCATATCATAAATATGCCAATAGATCAGGTGACTGGTTTATCAGATGCCATTATAAATGCAAAAAAGAACGTTCAGTACTGTAAGGACTGCCTTACCCTAACTGATAATGAGCTTTGCCCTATCTGTTCTTCTTCAAGAAGGAATAAAAAGCAGATAATGGTTGTAGAGAACTCTAGAGACCTTGCTGCATATGAAAAGACAGGTAAATACGAAGGGGTATACCATGTTCTTCATGGTGCAATCTCACCTATGCTTGGCATTGGCCCTGGAGACATTAAGTTAAAGGAGCTTATGACACGGCTTCAGCAGGAAGTAGAGGAGGTTATTATTGCAACCAACTCTAGTCTTGAGGGAGAAGCAACTGCCATGTATATAAGCAAGCTGATTAAACCGGCAGGAATTAAGGTAAGCCGAATCGCCAGTGGCATTCCCGTGGGCGGAGACTTAGAATATATTGATGAAGTGACATTACTTCGAGCTCTGGAGGGTAGAGTGGAGCTGTAAGAACAACAGACCTTAACTGATTATAATATATTAGTTTTGGTCTGTTTTAGATTGGAGGGAGCTAATGAAGTATGTTTCAGAAACAAGGCAGGTGCAATGTGATCAAAGAGTGCTGGAATATGAGCTCACAAGAAAGCCAGTAAAGAATGTTAATCTTCGTATTAAGCCTGATGGGAAAATAAATGTATCTGCTAACAAGACAGTACCTATTAAAATCATTGATAATTTTATAATAGAAAAGCAGGAATTCATTATACGAGCTTTGGACAAGTACGAGGAAAGACAAGAAAATGAACCAAGCAGACCCAGAGAATATATAAGTGGTGAAAGTATTAATGTCTTAGGAAATAGCCTATGTTTGCAGGTGTTACAGGGAGATCAGGAATCG
Organism: Clostridiales bacterium; assembly: GCA_012518935.1. Lineage (GTDB taxonomy): Bacteria > Bacillota > Clostridia > Lachnospirales > Lachnospiraceae > Mobilitalea. The sequence goes on along the minus strand of JAAYRE010000119.1, from coordinate 5,609 downwards.
GTTAAATCCGATGGCACATTTATATATCTTACTGTGAAGGATGAAGAGAATGTAAGACATAAGGAAGTCTTAATTAATAAATGGCTTAAGGGGCTACAGATAGATATATTTGATCAGATATGTAAAGAAGTACATCAGATGTTCAAAGAGTATAATGTCAAATACCCTATTATCAAAACAAGAAAAATGAAGACAAGATGGGGTTCATGCCAATATAAGAAAGGAATTATTACATTAAACAGTAGGTTAATAGAGGTACCAAGAACTTGTATAGAGTATGTTGTGCTTCATGAGTTTGCACATTTTATTCATCCTAACCATTCCAAGAAGTTTTATGACTTTGTAGCAAGTCTTATGCCAGATTGGAAGAATAGAAAGAAAGAGCTGGAAAAATGGGTATAAGTAAAGAACCTTATATAGAATAAAAAACACTTGAACAATTATTCATATATCTGTTGACAATTATATATAATATGAATATAATAAACACAAGAACATATGAACAATAATTCATATGTGTTGTAGGATTTGATAATTTACCAAGCTAGTTGAATGACTTGTAACTTTAGTGATGAGAGGTTCATATGTTAAGTCAACCATATAACAACAAAAGAACTTTAGTAATATTGCAATATAAATTCACAGAAATGAGGGTGTAACATGTCTAATAAACGTGTCTTTTCAGACAGATGTGATTGTGAAGTTATTCATGAGGAAGTTGTAAATAAAGTTAGAGAGAAGATGCCTAAGGAGGAAACTCTTTACGATCTGGCAGAGTTATTTAAGGTGTTTGGTGATTCCACACGAATACGTATACTATGGGCCTTAGATGAATCTGAAATGTGTGTATGCGATATTGCATCCTTACTAAACATGACTCAATCAGCTATATCCCATCAATTAAGGGTTTTAAAACAAGCGAAACTTGTTAAGAACCGAAGAGAAGGTAAGGTAATATACTATTCATTAGATGATGATCATGTAAGGTTGATTTGTGATCAGGGTATGGCCCACATAAAAGAGGGTTAATTGTTAGATGGGTTTAAAAGAGCTATTTTTTTACCTTACATATGAACGCTTGAACAAGCGTTCAATATATAGAGAACGAATTATATAAAATTATATAAAGTTAATGCATAATATCTAAGATAACTATAATAACAAAAACATGTTACTTATAATATCATATCTTAATTAAAAGGGAGGAAAACATAATGAAGAAAAAATTTATTTTGGAAGGTCTTGGTTGTGCTAATTGTGCTGCTAAAATGGAAGCAGCTATTAATAAATTAGATGGGGTTAAGGAAGTCACAGTTAATTTTATGACACAAAGGCTGATTATATATGGGGAAGATGATAAGATGACTCAAGTTATAAAGGAAGCAGAAAGAATTGTGAAAAGAATAGAGCCTGATACGAGATTGAAGAGGGCCTAGAGGGTGTGATTATATGAACGATAATATGAAGAAACGTCTTATAAGAATAATTGTTGCAATTGTATTATTATTGGCAGCAGTATTAATAGATTTCCGTCCTGGGAAGATAAATGTCATAATCTATTTGTTAAGCTATCTTATGGTAGGTGGCGATGTTATCCTAAGAGCCATAAAAAACATAATTAGGGGTAAAGTCTTTGATGAGAATTTCTTAATGGCAATTGCAACCATTGGAGCCATGTTCATCAGTGAATATGCAGAAGGTGTTGCTGTTATGCTCTTATATCAAATTGGGGAATTGTTTCAAAGCTTTGCAGTGGATAGGTCAAGAAGATCCATAACTGATCTTATGGATATTAGACCAGATTATGCCAATGTAAAAAGAGAGTCTAAGATAATTAAGATGGATCCGGATGAAGTTAATGTTGGAGATTTCATAGTAATTAAGCCTGGAGAACGTATACCCCTTGATGCCATAGTTATAGAAGGAGCTTCCATGGTGGATACCTCTGCTTTAACTGGTGAATCTGTGCCCCGTGAAATTGGCCAGAATCAGGAGATTTTAAGTGGATGTATTAATGTAAATGGTCTTATTACAGCCCAGGTAACGAAAGAATACCAGGAGTCAACTGTTAGTAAGATACTAGAGCTTACAGAGAATGCAAGCAATAAGAAGTCTCAGTCGGAGCAGTTTATCACCAGGTTTGCAAGATATTATACACCAATAGTGGTTATATTTGCAGTTTTACTGGCGGTTCTTCCACCCTTACTCATTGACAGTGCAAGCTTTAGTGACTGGACTTATCGTGCCCTATCATTCCTGGTGGTTTCATGTCCTTGTGCATTGGTTATATCTATTCCCTTAACTTTTTTCAGTGGAATAGGGGGAGCTTCAAGAAAAGGTATTCTGGTTAAGGGAAGTAATTATTTTGAGACCTTAGCTAATACAGAAATTATGGTGTTTGATAAGACTGGAACCCTTACTAAGGGTGTATTTGAAGTTCAAGAAGTTAATCCAAGAGGTTTAATAAATCGGGCAAAGAAAGAAAATGACAAAGAAGTGTTTAATGAGCTTGTGAATGAATTCAAGGAGCAGCTCTTAGAAGTGACCGCCTATGCAGAAAGCTACTCTAGTCATCCCATATCACAATCTATACAGAAAGCCTATGGGAAGGAAATTGACCGAGGTAAAGTCACAAATGTTGAAGAAATTGCCGGTCATGGTGTTGAAGCATTTGTTGATGGAAAGAAAGTTACAGCAGGTAATGCTAAACTGATGATGTTAAGGGGTATAGATTATATAGATGAAGAACTGATTGGTACTGTTGTTCATGTTGCCATTGATGATAAGTATGCAGGATATATCTTGATAGCAGATGAGGTTAAGGAAGATTCTGCACAGGCAATAGGGAGTCTAAAGGAATCAGGCATAAAACAAACTGTAATGTTAACCGGTGATAATGAAGCTGTTGGTAAAAAGGTGGCAGATAGACTTGGGCTTGACAAGGTGTATACTGAGTTGTTGCCAGGGGATAAGGTGGAAAAGTTAGAAGAAATACTATCTCTGACATCCGATAAAGCTAGTCTTGCCTATGTCGGTGATGGAATAAATGATGCCCCTGTTCTTGCTAGGGCAGATGTGGGAATTGCCATGGGAGGTTTAGGCTCAGATGCAGCCATAGAGGCAGCAGATGTAGTCATTATGACTGATGAACCTTCAAAGATTCCTGTTGCCATTAGGATATCAAAGAAAATCATAGGCATTGCCAATCAAAATATTACATTTGCAATTGGAGTGAAGATTCTAATACTTATCTTAAGTGCTCTAGGAATTACAAACCTTTGGGTAGCTATCTTTGGAGATGTGGGAGTAACTATAATTGCCATACTTAATTCCTTCCGTGCTTTAAAGATATAGGATAAAGAATAAGGGTAAGCTCATATTAATAAAGTTTATGCAAACTATCATTTTAATTTTGAAAAATAAGTTTTATAATTAAACAAGGGGCTGTTTCCTATGAGATATTAGGAGGAGATTGAATTTCTCCCAATATCCTTAGGAAACAGCCCCTTATTTGACATAAGAGTGATTCTATGGCGTGGTACCTCTGGTTTTGCAACTTAATCTTTCTGAATGGGATATACATTAGCAATAGGAACTGAAAACATAAAGCCCAAGCCATTACCTTCTATATCTCCCATTACTTCCTGGACTACTCCTACAGCCTTATCAACCATTGATTCATCTTTTAATACAGTAAATATGGTTTTACTATAGGGATGAGAATCTCCAATAAGCATTCTTAAGGAGCTGAAAAAAGGGATATCTGAATTATTGCTGTTTGCTATCGCACTTCCCATACCCTGGCTATCTAGTATAGTAGCACCACTGACTTCATTTTCTAAAAAACCTGAGAGGATGTCCTCTAAATAATCAACTTCATTTAACACAATGAACAAAGCATACATAATTGCACCTCCTACTATGAATATATCATAGTTAACCATCTAATTGTGATTTTTTAACCATATTTTTTTTCGATTTCTTACTCTTGCCTTCTATTTTATTAAGTCCATTTATTTCTCCTGCCCTTGAAATTGCCAGTTTTGCAAATATGGGACCTGTAACTTCGTATATTAACACACTAAACATGATTATTGTACTTATTTCGGTAGCAAAGGCTGGTAGCTGGCTCCTTACAATTACAAGAAGACCAATTGATATACCACCCTGTGGAAATAATGCATACCCAAGATTTTTGGTAACCAAGGGGTCTGCCTTAACTGCTTTTGCTCCTGCCCATGCTCCAGCCATTTTTCCTGCAGCTCTAGCTATTACATAAGCAACGCCTAATAGGCCCACACTTAGTAAAATACTTAAGTCCAAACTGGCTCCAGCCAAGGTAAAGAATAAAACATATACAGGAGATACAAAGCCATTGATTGAATCAAAGACTCTTTTGGAGTTTTTCTTCATATTAACCAGAACAGTTCCCATCATAATACAGGTTAACAAAGGGGATAATCCCAATAGATTTGATAAGCCTGTACTTACACCTATTGCAACCAGGGTAATTACTTGAAGCTCGTCACTTCCGCTAGATTTTTTTGATAAAAACACAAGGAGTATTCCCATTACAGATCCAAGAAGAATAGATCCGCCAATTTCGATTAAGGGATTAGCTATCATGTTGTATAAAGAAAAAGCTTCTTGTCCGGTTGTGAGAGTAGCCAGAGACATAGCAATTCCAAAAACTATAATACCGAATACATCATCAAGAGCAACAACCGGTAATATGGTTTTTGTAAGGGGGCCATGGGCCTTATACTGTTTTATAACTAGCAAAGTTGCAGCCGGTGCTGTAGCAGCAGACATAGATGCAATTACTATGCTAAATGCAAAGGGTTGGTTAAATATATAGTACATAACTGAGAATACAATAAAGACGGCTCCAACCACTTCAGCTAAAGTGATAATAATAATGGATTTTCCTAATTTACGCATATCTTTTAGTACAAATTCACTTCCGATACTGAATGCAATCAAGGCTAAGGCTAGCTCATTGATTACTGAAAATGTTTCAATATCCTGGCCACTGACAAACTTAAAAAATGAAGGCCCTAAGAATAGACCGGCAACCAGATATCCTGATACATTTGGTAGCTTAAAGATTCTTGCCACCTTACCTCCGATTGCACCAACAAATAATACAATACTGATTTTTAATAATAAATTCACTTTTCTTACCTCCACATCATATTATTGCCCTATGATGTTGTTTACGCTTTTGTTCCTTTTCAATATATTTGAGTACTAAAAAAAGCGGATAAACAAACTCGTATAGAGCTTTGCCATTCGCTTGGTTTTTTCCTATGGGATTAGCTGACGGGTTAGGGCTACCAAGTTGCCCCTCCTAAAGATTAGGATTCACCCCAGAAGATTGGATCCCCCACTACCTTGTAGATATTCGGAAATGCTTACTTATAATATCATAGAGGAAGATAATAGTCAAATTTTAAATAAATAGTAATACTACTAAACCATGGAAGGAGACTTAATTCTTGACCTAGAGATTAATAAGGGTTAAAATTTACCTATAACAAAAGATGATTTTGATAAAGCTATATGATATGGGAGGGATGGTCATGGATGGAGAGAATCTGTTAACTAGT
>JAAYRE010000118.1 GCA_012518935.1 Clostridiales bacterium | reverse complement strand
TTGGGCTCCACCTTTAGGGTGTCTGCAATATTAGCTGCAGCTTCTTTCATGTACCTTTCTGCTTTTACCCCAAGCATATGCATGGAAGAAGGATTACCAAAGTCTTCACTTAATACTTTTATCATTATTTTTTGGACTTTCTCAGTTAACTTAGTAGTTGCTGAATTATCTAAATATGCCTCCATATATAAACATCCCTTTTATTATAGTCTTATCATTAGAATAACGCATTAATAGCTTTTATTATACTATATAATTCGAATAATTTCTCATATATTTATAAAAAATTAAGAAACTCAGTGTAATAGTTCTGTTCTGCTATGTTCCAGCATCCTTAAAATCCAATAAGGATTTACACTGATTTCCCTAGATGCATTTTGAACATAAATCCCCATATGAAGATGTACATCAAACTGCCCTATGGTTCCTTCTCTGCCATAACCAGAGTCTCCCATAAAGCCCAATAGTTGACCGGCAATTACTGTATCCCCTTCACTTAGCTCAGGTGCATAGCTGTCAAGATGGGCATAGTAAAAATATCCTCCAGATTCAGAGCGAACCCCAATGCGATAACCACCCTGCTCTAGCCATCCCATATTCTCGATTATACCGTCTGTTATGCTGATAATAGGAAAATAACCTCGCTTGTTATTACCTGCCATTAAATCTGTACCTTCATGGCCCCTTGCTCCCCCATAACTTCTAGGGGCATTCCAGGAATCCTCATATGACACATTATAAGCCCCCTGACCCATATATGGTACGGGGAAATATTTTAAATCAGAAAATATTGCTTTATAGTATTCATATAACTCTTGGTATGCCCTGGTCTGTGATAATCGTCCTATTCCCCGTAAGAATATCTTCTCATTAGGCACCCTACTATGAAGCAAATCATAATCAGTTAAGATCATGGCAAAGGTAAGGTAACCTATATAATCCATATACTTGTATTCACTAAAATCAGGGTTTTTGTCTATTAATTTAGCAGTATATCTTTTTATTGTATCCATTTGCTTTTTATTGGTACGAATATTACGAAATTCATCATAATTAATACCCTGGGACAGGGCCTTTCTAATGTATATCTCAGTCTCAATATGTTTTAGGCTTCTACCTACTATAAATACAGGAATTAAGATAAGGATTATATAAAATATTATATATAACTTTACCTGATGTTTTCTCACCTAATCATACCATGCCTTCATAATCATAATTACAGTCATAAATATATGATATAAGATTAAAGATTATGAATATAAGCATTTACTACCAATGACAAGTCCATTATTTAACGATAAAACTTCCATAATGATAAGTGCATGACTTAAACCTAAATACTTGGCTTTGTCATGCACTAAATATACATTATAATTTATACTTCAAATAGTTAATTTTCAAATACAAAATCATGTAATATTTTCTTGTTCTTATCCAAATCAGGTATCAAGACATCCAGACCTCTTACCTTAACATTATCGGTAAATGTGCCATCTGCTGGAATTCTCAACTGATCTATCTTAGTAGTTCTCATTTCAATAAAGGTGCTTAACAACTTCTCAAAGGTTTTACTTTCAATATCTGTTTTAACCATGGGCAAGATCTTAAACATCATAGTTGCCAGTTCAATCTCACTCTTTGATTTGTATTTCTCAAAGATTGCATTAAGGATTAACCTGTGCCTATCTGTTCTACCGTAATCATTGTTATTACCTGTAATAGCTGCTCTTTTACGGATTCTAGCATAGCCAAGTACCTGATTACCATTCATTAGCTGGGTTCCTGACACAACATTTCTATACTGGGGATTGGATATATAATTAGTATTGTTCAAGTACCTTGCCTCTGATGATGTTAGGGTAAGTTCTAGTCCACCTATGTAGTCA
>JAAYRE010000117.1 GCA_012518935.1 Clostridiales bacterium | reverse complement strand
TATTGGGTCAAAGTGAATATGGTCTTTATAACTTAGTAGCATCTGTAGTTGCTTATTTAGGCGTACTAAACTTTGGTTTTGGAAGCGCCTATATGCGTTACTACTCTAGATATAAAGGTAAAGAAGACAAGGAAAAGATAGCAACTTTAAATGGGATGTTTTTGGCTATTTTCTGTGTATTAGGCTTGATAGCAGTAATTGCTGGGACAATACTAGCATTCAATACTGAATTAATTTTCGGGTCGGAATTAACAAGTACTGAATTATCGAGAGCTAAAATACTGATGATGATTCTAGTTATAAATTTAGGGATATCATTTCCGAATGTTGTTTTCACCTCCCATATTACGGCAAATGAGAAGTTTGTCTTTCAAAAATTAGTTCAGATGATAAAGATAGTAATAAATCCATTTGTTGTATTACCAGTTTTACTTATGGGCTATGGTTCGGTAGGGATGGTAGTTGTAACTACTGTTCTTAATATTTCTATTGAAATTATCAATGCAATTTATTGTATTAAAAAGCTAAAAATGAGATTTTCTTTTAGAAAGTTTGATTTTAAGTTAATGAAAGAAATGACAGTGTTTTCATCATTTGTTTTTATTAATCTACTCATTGATCAAATTAACTGGAATTTGGACAAGTTTATTTTAGGGAGATTCCATGGTACAGTATCAGTTGCAGTATATGGTTTGGCAGCACAATTAAATACTTATTATAGATCTATCGCTTCTACAATGTCTAGTGTTTTCATCCCAAGAATACACAGATTAGTTGCAAGTTCTGATGATAATACTGAGCTAACAAAATTATTTACAAGGATTGGGAGAATACAGTTTATAATACTATCTTTAATAGCAACAGGGCTAATTTTCTTTGGCAGACCCTTTATTAATATGTGGGCAGGTAGTAATTATGATGATTCTTATCCTATAGTATTATTACTAATCATTTCAGTGACTATTCCCCTTATTCAAAATATTGGAATAGAAATTCAACGGGCTAAAAATATGCACCAGTTTCGATCATGGGTTAATTTTTTTATAGCCCTGGCAAATTTAGCAATAACCATTCCATTGGCAAATAGGTTTGGCGGAGTAGGAGCAGCTACTGGTACAGCCATATCTCTTATTATAGGGAATGGGATTATTATGAATTGGTATAATCATGTCAAGGTTGGATTAGATATGAAGTTTTTTTGGAATCAGATACTAAGATTTGTTCCAGCATTAATAGCGCCAATCCTGGCGGGGATATTAATCAATAGTATATTTAATCTGTATAATATATTCTATTTCTTAGGGTTTGGAATTATATATATTATCATATTTTGTGGTTCCATGTGGTTTCTTGGAATGAATCAATATGAAAAGGACTTGGTTGGAAAACCTATATTAAGATTGCTTAGAAGAAAATATAAGTAAGAATATAGAACGTGGGTGGTTGTTTTATGATTGATTTAGAAATTAAAGATAAAAAAGAATGTATGGGTTGCCATGCTTGTTCAAATATTTGTCCCCAAAGTTGTATTTCTATGGATACTGATAGTGAAGGTTTTTGGTATCCGAAAGTTAATTATGATAAATGCATAAAATGTGGTCTCTGTGTGAAGGTTTGTCCCATCATAAATATAACAACAGTAGAAAACAACCCAAAAGCATATGCTTGTAACAATAAGGATGATGCTGTAAGACTGGCAAGTTCTTCTGGTGGTGTATTCACACTAGT
>JAAYRE010000116.1 GCA_012518935.1 Clostridiales bacterium | reverse complement strand
GGTTGCGAATAATCAAAGATATGTATCTTATCCCATATTACTGCACTCAACCAAATTCATAATTACTATATTATACTCTTACCAATTTTATTTGTTACAGTCTGCTAAGTAATTCTTTACGCTTGTCTTCATAACCTGGTTTTCCTAGCAAGGCAAACATATTACTCTTATAGCTTTCTACACCAGGCTGATCAAATGGATTTACTCCAAGTAAATAACCGCTGATACCACATGCAAATTCAAAGAAGTAGAAAAGCTCTCCCAGATAATATTCATTTTGCTCTGGAATGTTAACCAAAAGATTTGGTACATTTCCATCGGTATGAGCAAGCAGGGTTCCTTTCATGGCACTCTTATTAATAAAATCTACACTCTTTCCTGCCAAATAATTTAATCCATCTAAATCTACTTCCTCTTCTTCAAGGATTATTTCTACCTTGGATTTCTCAATATTAAGAACCGTTTCAAACATGGTTCTTTGTCCATCCTGAATAAATTGACCCATGGAATGAAGATCCGTTGTAAAATCCACCGATGCTGGATAGATTCCCTTTAAATCTTTACCTTCACTCTCACCATAAAGCTGTTTCCACCATTCTGATACATAATGAAGAGATGGTTCATAATTTACCAATATCTCAATACTCTTTCCCTTCCTTAGGAGGATATTTCTAATGGAAGCATAAAGAAGGGAGTTGTTTTCCTCATAAGGAGACTTAAGACAATGATTTCTCATGCTGGCGGCACCTTCCATAAGTTTATTAATATCAGCCCCGCTGACAGCTATAGGAAGTAGTCCTACAGCCGTAAGCACCGAGAAACGCCCTCCTATATCATCAGGAACAACAAAGCTTTCATAACCTTCTTCTCTTGCCAGGTTCTTTAAGGCCCCTTTTGATTTGTCTGTGGTCGCATATATCCTCTTAGCCGCTTCTTCTTTACCGTATTTTTCAATTAATAATTTCTTAAATATACGAAAAGCAATAGCTGGTTCCGTTGTGGTACCTGATTTACTTATCATATTAATAGAAAAGTCCTTATCACCTATTACATCTTTAAGATGACTCATGTATGTGCTACTTATATTATTACCAACAAAGTATATCTCAGGTGTCTTTCTTACTTCTTTTGGAATGCTGTTATAAAAACTATGCCTTAAAAACTCAATAGCAGCTCTGGCTCCCAGATATGAGCCACCAATTCCTATCACCAGAAGAACATCAGAATCCCTCTGAATTTTATCTGCTGCCTTTAGTATACGATCAAATTCTTCCTTATCATAATTAATGGGAAGATCAATCCATCCCAAATAATCAGACCCCTGACCAGTACCACCTAATAGCTGTTCTTTGGCAGTATATACAGCATCCTTCATCATTTCAATTTCAACTGAACTTATAAATTTGCTTGTAGCAGAATAATCAAGGCTTACCTTATTAATCACGTCGTTATACCCCTTCCTCTCTAACATTTTTTATATAATAACAAACCATGACTTAATTATCAATCATTATTCTGCTTATAATCAACATTAATAAGTTCACATTCTATAGCCTATGCAAAAAATTCACGCAGTACATCCTCTATAAGTCGTTCCTCTTCCGCTGACATTCCAGGGCTTAGACTATGCAGAGGTTCCCTTTTAAACTTATTATCTTTATCCTCAAGTTCTGCAGCTATCTCCTCTATACTCTCTATAACTTGCTTTTCTTCTTCTTCCTTATTTAATCGAAGTTCTTCCTGAATGGTACTAAGGATTTTTTCTTTTTCACTCTTATCTTGGAGCTTACTTTCACTTAGCCTCTTTTTTTCTTCTGCCCTCTTTCTAAGTTCTTCCCGCCGCAGAGCAAGGGCTTCCCTCTCCTCCTGTAGCCTACGTAGCTCCTCCTCCCTACGCCTAGCTGCAAGCATCTTTCTTTCCTCCATTTTTTTTCTTTCTTCTTCTCTTCTTGCTGCCTCAATTCTTTTTTGTTCTTCTTCTCTCTTTAAGGCATTTAAGCGTTTTTCTTCTTCTTTCTTCCTTCTCGCTTCCTTCCTTCGATTAATTTCATTTATTTCATGCTCTGGGCGGGTTCTGTTTGTCTTCTTATTAATAACCTTAGAATACTCCTGACGATATTGTTCCAATAACTCAGGTTGAGTTGTCTGATGCTCTAATCTTACTTTACAAAAGTTCTCCAGATAATCCAATAAATTTAACCTAATCATTTGCTTTTTTACTGATAAATTTATTGTTTTATCCACAAATATTAGAAGGGAACCGGTTACAATACCAACAGCCCCTGTGTATAAAATCTGCTTCTGGTCTATCTCAAAAATTACTCCAAAAATCGCACTTATAGGAACTATGAGAAAACTTAAGTATAGGACTTGTCCACTGAAATTTTCCCATGTGGATAATAAAATCCCACAAAATTTATACTTTGTCAAGCTCTTATCCACGAAAGTATCCACATTATTAACACCTATATTGAGTTTATAACAAGTCTCAAACTTCATCTTCATATGTTTTAATAACCTATTATTAGTATTTCCCAGCTTGTCCGATTCATTTACCAGGTATATGTATACCATATTAATCATTAAACGTACCAAAAAACCCAATCCGCAAAGTACAACAAAACCATAGATAATGTAATTATCATTATAAAGTGATTTAATCATAAAAACCCCTCTCTTTTCCATAATATTACATTTATTATAGCCCGAACTAAGCTATTTGAAAAGAGAGGGATTTCAGAATCGATAGACACAAATCTATACACATCTCCAAAAACCGATTATATTCTTTTATTTTTCTTATATTATGACAGATATCCACATAACCATAATGCACCTTTAAAACAGATATAAACTTATAATAGCATCTGGATTATTGCTGCAATAAGTCCGGTAAGCTGATATATGTATCCAACCCATCATCTGCTATATCAATGGTATAACTCTTGGTTTGATAACCCTTCTTAATAAATGTTAAGACATGGCTTCCAATAACCTTTTGAAAACTTCCTGGGGAAGTCCCTTTGTATTCACCATTAAGATAAACCGATGCCCCTGATGGATTCTGAATATATATACGATGCTCCGTATCGATTATAGGGTTATCATCTATATTATCTAAATCATCTATATACTCCATATCTTCTTCATCTATAACTGTATCAATATCTTCTTCATTGTACTGCTGGCTATCCCAGTCATTATACTTAAGTCCCTCATCATCTTGTGAGTATTCTTCAACTGTCTCTACTATGGTAACCATATCTCTACTTAAAATCTCAGGAAGGTTTATCTGCATATTCTTAGAAGCATAGTCCACATATAGATTTCCCTTATATGTTAAATATCCTCCTAGGGTTGCTTCTATACTATGGTCTCCATAGGGAAGCTTTACGGGATTGGCATAGGATGTCAATTCTCCGTCGATAAATAAATCTGCTCCAAAGGGTATTATCTCAAATGTTGTTTCTCCGTATTTTATAGGCTCTGGCCCTAGATCTCCTACAGAAACTACTGTTTCCATATTTCGAACAACAGTAACATTTTTGGTTCCACTATATTCACCATTCTCTACGGTCAAATTGTAATTACCTTCGCGGACAGTAATAATCATATCCTTGGTTATATCTTGTACAGATTCATAACCAACTGTAACACTACCTCCCAAAAATGCCTCATAATCCTCTAGCCTCACATAACCATGCCCTTTTGTAACTATTATTGACCAGATAGTCTCATCCACTCCCCGCACAGTCAGCACATCCTGTGATGCTATGTCCTCCATATTAATAAGCTTATCTTCAGATAATATAACTGGATCATTGTAGGTATATTTTGTTTTGGCTATCTTAATAATATGTCTATCAAAATCAATGGTCATATTTTTAACACCTACATATTCCCATGCCTTTTTAGAAGGTTGTAAATAAATCAATTTATTATTATGACCTTCATAAGTACCATCAATAATTTGACCCATCTGAACTTGACTCATAGATATAGCTTGTCCATACTTATCAACAATATTGGAACCACTGGTATATGTAAGATTGATTTCTTCGTTTTTATCTATATCATAAAGTCGGATTGTTTTATCAGCATTATTAATATCCAAAATAATAGCAGTAATATTCCTCCGAGACTTGTTATCAAGGACGGTTTTATCTGCTACTAGTTCATTATTGGTTTGATTCTTAGATTTTGGACCTTTTCCTAGGTTACTACTCTTTCCCACTTCATTAAATGCAACAAATAAGATTAATGTAAAAAAAGGCAGACCAATCAAAAGACTTATAATTGGTCTGCTATAAATACGGGATTTGTTCTTTTTTTCATTAGTACTTAATGCCATAGTAAACCTCTTATTATTCATTAATCTACTTATCAATGTATATATTATAGCATACAGACAAGCAGGTTAGTAGCTTAAATAATACTTTCTAGTTTACTCAGGAACATCTCCTTCTTAGGATTCTGCTCACCGATGCTACTAAGCTTCTGAATATTTCTTCCTGAGATCCAGGACTTCTTCCCATTGTAATAGTAATTTGTTATTTTCCAGAATTTCTCCGGATATAGTAATAGCAAATACAAAACTTCCAGTTCATCCTTGGAAATAGGTTTTATTCTATCATAGGCCTCAATAATATTACTGCCATATATGATATCCCAGTCATTCTTCTCCATAACCTTTCGGATAAAATGATATAAGTCAGTAATCTGAATACCCACATGGGATTTATCAAAGTTTGTAGTTGCAATAAATTTACTCCACTCCATAGACAAGTCGTTAGCCACTAAAGGCTGTCTGTTAACCCATCCTGGTGATACATATGGCTTTGATATGGCTTCGTTCTTATTCTTAAGCATAATAATATTATGATAGGTATAATTCCCATGACATATTGTGTTCTGACTTATGGATTTTTCCAACACCTTTTTGTACTGTGAATTAGCCAATCTCTTAATTGCTTTTACACCCTGCTCATAAAAGTCATCATAGAGATTTAAAAATAATACCTCAAATTCATTTTTTTGCCGTTTATCCCTAACATATCCCCTAACCCGTTTCAACTCTCTGCTACGCTTTTCAAATGTCTCCTTAAGATTATCAGTAATATTATATTCCAACTGCTCTGCGGTAAACTTCACTCCCTTTAAGGCATTATGTAGCCTTGCTAGGTTAGCAGCTGCCATTTCAATCTGGGTTAGTTCTTTTAGATTACATTCCTCACCCCAAAACCAGTCCTTTACGATATATTGGCATCCTGATTGATCCTCAGCTATAATATCATCCTTAATAGTTTTAACATACAAATCTGTATTATAATAACCATTATTGTATAGATGTTCCTTTACTATATGTTCAAAGATAACACGATTTCTTGAACTATCTAAGCACTTTAATAACTTTAACCCTTTATCAGTCTCTAACAGATAGGCACCTCTTGCCCTATATATATTGTATACCTTAAGAAAATATTGTTTCAATACCTCCAGGCATCTATCTTCCATCACAAATCCACCCCCAAATTGATAATATCCGTCTACTAATATTATGATATGTCTTGTGAATTCATGAATAAAACTGAAGGATTTGCTATTAGGGTTTAATATATTTACTTATTCAATGATATTGCCATGTTAATTAAGGTTTCTTTATTGTTCAGAGAAGGCTCTTCAATTACTGCATCCAACAATTTGTTTAAGATTAGACCCATCCGTCTTCCTGGCTTAATACCTACAGCCATTAAGTCCTTACCACTGACCTTTAGCTCCTTAAGACTTACACACTCCTCATTATCTATCATCTTCTTAAATAGTTTCTTAGCCTCATCAAGTTGTTCAAATAGTTTGGCCTTAATATCTGGATGTTTTCCGCAAATGTCTGCATATTTTACTTCAAATAGAAGCTTCATATATTCTTTACCGACTTTTGCCGAGGCTTTTCGAATCCCTAATGGGGTAGGTGGAAAACGATAATCATGCCACCTAATCAGATGAACTACCGTATCTAGTGTATCATTATCAAACTTTAGATTTTTAAGAACCCGTTTGGCTGTCTGGGCTCCTTTTTCTTGATGTCCATAAAAATGATTTTGACCATCCTTACCCAAGGAGATGGTTCCAGGCTTTTCAACATCATGAAGTAACATGGTCCAACGTAGGATAGATCTTTCATGGGCGGAAAAGCGATTTTCCCTTAAATTACCTGCTGCGGCACAAACAGTTCTTATGGTGTGCTCTCCTACAGAATAGGCATGATGAATGTTTTTCTGAGGAGTTTCCATCATCCTATCAAACTCTGGAAGTATCACCTTGCTTATTCCCAGCTCATACAGATCCCTTAACCTATCTGGATGATCTGATATCAATAGCTTATTAAGCTCCATCCTAATTCTTTCGGCACTTATGTTTCTTAATAATCCAGCCTTTTGCCTAATTGCAGAACTAGTGGATTCTTCAATTTGAAAGTCTAACTGTGCGGAAAATCTGATAGCCCTAAGTATTCTAAGGGCATCCTCATCAAAGCGTTCTCTTGCATTACCTACACAAGCAATCAATCTCTTATTAAGATCTTTTTTACCACCATACAAATCAACTATCCCGCTTTTAGGGTTATATGCCATGGCATTTATAGTAAAATCCCTACGCTTTAAATCTTCTTCTAATTTTGAGGTAAAGGAAACTTCCTTGGGATGACGATTATCCTCATAGATGCCATCAAGGCGGTATGTGGTAACCTCATAATGGTCTTTATCCAATAAGACAGTTATGGTTCCATGTTGTATTCCAGTATCTACTGTTCTTCTAAACAGACTCTTTACCTCATGGGGCTTGGCGGAAGTTGTAATATCCCAATCCTCAGGTACTCTGCCAAGCACCATATCACGGACGCAGCCCCCAACGGCATAGGCTTCATAGCCATTATTATTTAATATATCTAATATAAATTGTACTTTTTCGGGAATCTTAAATTCCATGGCCGCCTCCTAATTAATATTATAACAAAGAGTTTTTTACAAAACAACTAATGTCAATTAATAAGCCTTACCCCAATAAGCCATTACCTTAGCAGGTTTGCCACAGCAAACACAGTTATCATCTAGATGCTCCTGTTCAAAAGGCATACAGCGGGAAGTTGCCCCTGTTCTATCTTTAATCTCCATCTCACAAGCCTCATCCATACACCACATAGCCTTGATAAATCCAGGCTTTTCTTCAATTATGTGCTCAAACTCTTTCATGTCTTTGGCTACGTAGGTATGAGAATCTCTATGGTCTCTTGCCTTCTTAAGCATATCGGCTTGCATGTTCTTTAGAATCTCATCTACTTTATTAACTATTTCATCTAGAGATACAAAAATCTTCTCCCTTGTATCCCTTCTTACTATAACAGCTTGATTTTTCTCTATATCCTTAGGTCCTATCTCGATTCTAATGGGTATTCCACGCATTTCCTGTTCGCTGAACTTCCAGCCAGGGCTCTTATCAGAATCATCTACCTTTACTCTGTAAGATGAGAACTTTTCTTTGATTTCATATGCCTTATCTAATACCCCTTCTTTTTTTTGATTAATGGGTATTATCATAGCCTGAATAGGTGCAATTCTTGGGGGCAATACTAAACCGTTGTTATCACCGTGAACCATAATAATAGCTCCGATAATTCTAGTGGACACTCCCCATGAAGTCTGATGTACATATTGAAGCTTATTATTCTTATCTGTATATTGAATATCAAATGCTCTTGCAAATCCATCTCCAAAATTATGACTAGTACCGGACTGCAATGCCTTACCGTCATGCATCAAGGCTTCTATAGTATAAGTAGACTCTGCCCCTGCAAATCTCTCTTTCTCAGATTTTTTACCCTTTATCATAGGTATAGCTAATACATTTTCACAAAAATCGGCATAGACATTAAGCATCTGAATGGTTCTTTCCTCTGCTTCCTCTGCAGTGGCATGGGCTGTATGACCCTCTTGCCACAACAATTCTGTTGAACGTAGGAAGGGTCTAGTAGTCTTCTCCCATCTTACAACTGAGCACCATTGATTATATAATTTTGGTAAATCACGATAGGAATGAATAATATTAGAATAAAAATCACAAAATAATGTCTCTGATGTAGGACGGACACATAATCTCTCCTGGAGCTTTTCATTGCCTCCATGGGTCACCCAAGCAACTTCTGGAGCAAATCCTTCAACATGATCTTTCTCCTTCTGCAATAAGCTTTCAGGGATAAATAGTGGCATATATACATTTTCTACGCCGGTTGCTTTAAAATCAGCATCTAACTGCTTTTGAATATTCTCCCAAATAGCGTAGCCATAGGGGCGAATAATCATACAGCCCTTAATACTGGAGTATTCAATAAGTTCAGCCTTTTTAACCACATCTGTGTACCACTGGGCAAAATCTTCCTCCATGGATGTAATTGCCTCGACTAATTTCTTTTCCTGTGCCATTATAATCTCTCTCCTTAAAATATTTATATTATACATTTTTAATTGAATAAAGTTTAAACAAAAAAAGCCTTTCATCCCACAAGGGACCGAAAGACTCGGCGGTACCACCCTTTATTAGCTAATAAGTTAAAATGCAAATAAGCAATAATCTGCTTAATGCCTATTATCTTATCTACTCTCTTTTCATCGTTAACGCCGAAATACGTTGTATTTGGGGAGGTTATCCTTTCATACAAAGCTCCAAGGCCGGTTCAAAAACTACTACATAAGAAGCTTACACCATAACTTCTCTCTCTGGGATGCGTATGTTTTCTACTATTCCTTTTCAACGCCACTTAATGTACTTTATTTTATTCCAGATCAAAACCTTTGTCAAGCGAATATGTTTTAGTTCCCTTACTATTAACTACTTTTATAATAGTTATTATAATGACAAGTCCCACTGGTCCTAAGATAAATCCAGCAATACCAAATAGCTTTAAACCTATATACATAGCCATTAATGTATATAGAGGTTTTATGCCAATCCTATTACCGATGAGTTTAGGCTCTATAACTTCCCTTATAATCTGACAGACAAGGTATGTGGTAAGAAGAACTGCTGCCCCAAAAATGTCACCATTTAATAGCATTATAATACTCCATGGAATAAAGACAATTCCGCTTCCTATAAAGGGCAAGGCATCCATTAATGCTATACCTATACCAAGTAACAAAGCATAGTCATTTCTAATCACAACCAGACCTGTTACACAGCATACTGCAACCATTACCATTACTAAAAGCTGTGATCGCAGATAACCTATTCCTGTATCAGCTAGTTTTGAAGTGACCTTATTTATATCATTGTATATATTTGTGTTTTTATATTTTTCCCGAAATTCCGGTAATTCCTTTACAATCAAAACTGCTGAGATTATGGTTATCAAAAAGGTACCTATAAATCCGATTATCTTTATCGTTAGACTAAGTGTCTGTGTTGTCATTCCAGGTATTAGATTAGATTTTACTCTATCTACCATCTTAATTATATTATCGTCTAGTGTAGAACGAACACTTCCCGCTGCCAAGCCAAGAATCTCATCACAGCTGCTACAGATACTATCCAATTTTCCTGCTAAGATATTAAGGTATATAGGTAGATTTCTTGCAAAATTAATGGCTTGCTGGATTAATATGTTTCCCAAATAAAACATTCCCGTAACAATAAGAATTACCAACAATATAAGAGAGACTGAGCCCCCTACAATCCTTGGTAGCTTCACTTTTCTATATAAAAATTCAGTTATAGGTCTAACAATCCATGCCAATATATATGAAAATACAAATGGTAAAACCAGAGGTAAAACAAAGCGAAAACTCAAATAAACACTAAGAGCAATAATTATAAGTCTAATAATAAACCTGGTTCTTTCACTGATGCTCTCCCATAATTTCATGACATCACCCCCTATTGGATTAAATAACAAAAATAAAAATTAAAAATCTCTTATCTTTATTTTCTGTTATATAACTTTTTATATGCTGGGGGATAATTTGAAATAAAAAGGGGAATATTATCATGAATAGTTTAAAATAACAGATATCCCTATTCTATATCTATCTCAAGGTATTTTACTCCTGCATAAAATGCCGCTTTTGCATAATCAATATTATCTAATACTAAAAATTTATCTTCCTTCTTGTTAACCTTGATTACCATATCTTTTGCATAGATGGTTGATTCAAGTTCTTTTATTAATTTACTAAGCTTATCTTTATCTTTTACTTCATCAAGCTCTGTAAAAATAAGACTTTTTGGTGAAATCAACCTTTTTGTAGATTTTATTTTGTCAAGGGCTTTTTTATAGTATTCACTTGCTTCATCCATAATAATCTCAGCAATAATATCCTGGCTACAATATGTGCTGTCTATAACAAGATCATAATTTAAAAAATCCATATAATTTAAATTATATATGTCCTTGTATCGAATACTTTCTGTCTTTGCCCTTTCTGCTAGAAGTCTTTTTGCTTCCTCTAAAGATGAATATTTCTCCACAGAACCTCTTTGGTCATTCATAATTCGCTCTGCTGCCACATCTATGTTGACAGAAACAAAGACCTTAAATGATTGCGGGACAAAATGCCAGGCTAACCTAGAATCAAAGATAATATTCTTATCCTTATTATCTCTAGAAATTCGTGCAGTTTCATCATCAATCATATGGTCATATTTTCTATCACTCATCATTAACTGATTAAGTTCTAAAGTACTAAGATTCATCTGCCGAGCCAGTTCTCTTTGAACCTTCCCTGTTGAATACACCTCAAAGTTATATTTCTCACTAAGAAGTTTGGCTACCGTAGACTTACCACTTCCTAGATTTCCTGTAATTGTAATATGCATATTTTACCATCCTTTACTCGGGTCCTTATATATTATGATATTATATATGAATTGTCCCCAAAACACAATTCTTTATGGCTTCCTTTGGTTTTATTTAACTAGATTTAAGAAATAGTAATAACATTTGCATCAAGCAAGGCAACCTCTTCCTTATCATGAGTTATGATAATAACAGTCTTGTCCTTGGTTTTTTTCTTTATATAATTGATAACTAGCTTTTTTAAGGCTTCATCTAAGCCTTTAAAAGGTTCATCCATTATCAGAACATCATAATCAGAAAGGGTAGCTCTTACAAGAGCCACTCTTCGTCTCATACCGCCACTTAAAGCCTTAACTGCCTTTCCTTCATATTCTGCCATCCCAATATTCTTAAGTTCCTCATCTACCATCTCTTTTGTTACCTCTGCTTGGCATACAAGCAAAATGTTCTTAATTGCATCCCAGTGCTCAATCAATCTATCTTCTTGAAATACCGCTGAGATCTTTTTATCCTGCAAACCATGTATTTCCCCAGAGTCTGCTTCTTGTAGACCCATTAATATATTAGCCAAGGTTGTTTTTCCCGTACCAGAGGCCCCCATTATACAGGTGATTCTTCCCTTGGGAAATGTCATGTTAACATTCCTAAGTACCTGTTGCCCTTTAAAGCTTTTATTAATATTTATCAGCTTTATATCCATGGTAACCTCCTGTTTAAATATTTTCCCTGGGTTTTTCATTATATTCAAATCTCTTGATAACCCACATTACAAGCTTTTCAAAGATAATACTTAAAACTATTATAACTAAGGTCCAAGCAAAAAGCTCCTTAATCATTAGATAAAGTTTAGCTTCATATAGATTTAAACCAATTGAATTAATTGGTCTTCCTATCACCTCAGCCGCAATTCCTGATTTAAAGCTAAAGCCAAGACCTACTGACATGGCAGATATTATAAAAGGCAGCACAGTTGGTAAGTATATGGCCTTAATGCATTTCCATCTATTTAGATGAAATACCCTTGCCATCTCCAGTAATTTCTCATCAGTGCTATGTAATCCATATAGCATATTGGAAAAAGACACCGGCAGCACCATTAAAAATGATATTAGTATTGATAAGTTCACTGAGCTAATCCACACCAAGGCAAGTATAATAAATGATGCTACAGGGGTTGCTTTAATTACTCTCATAAGTGGTGATATCAATTCCTTTATCAACTTGCTACTATATGAGACTATGGCAAGAAAGATTCCTACAGCTAGTCCAAGGCTAAAGCCAATTACTATACGGACAAAGGAATTGCCGATACTAAACCAAAAATCAGATGTTGTACTTAGCTGGTATGTAGTAATCAACACACTTTTGGGTGAAGGAAGGAAAAGCTCCTGATTAATAAGCCTACTGGCAATATCCCAAACCAGAAGCCAGAAAGAAAAAACCAGTAGTTTAACAATAAATTTCTTGATTTTATTTTCCTTAGTATGTATGTCTTGTTGCTTAACTTCCATGTCGCCCTTCCTTCACCATAATTTTAATCTGATACCTTAGCTATTGTACATAATAGAAATCCTCTGCAGGCATGGTCCCACCTATAGCTTTAGGATTCTGATTATATAATACATTTAAATATGCCTCTACCTTAGTTTTCATCTCCTGACCCCTGATGAAAGTTATATTACAATAAGGCATGGCTTTCTTAGCAACTGCTGCTTTAAATATTTCAAACTTCTCAATAAGCTGGGCTGCTTGGTCTATGTTGTCATTAACAAATTTGGCACTTTCATTGTATTCTGCCATAAAGCTTTCAACTGCCTCTGGATTCTTCTCTAGAAATTCTTTGTTTACAACAACAACTCCAGTTACAACACCACTTCCGTCCTGATTTTGTTCCGTCCATTCCTTCTCTATGTCAAGAGCAATCCGCACCTTATCATTGTTCATCATAACCGTTGTTACATAGGGTTGCGGCAGCATTGCTATGGCATCTGTGGAATTCTCAAGTAAGGCTGCTACTTCTGTTGATTCAGTTTTATACTCTATATTTACATCTTTTTCAGGGTCTATTCCATTTATACTAAGAAGATAATTTAGGGTATATTGAGGAGTTGTTCCATAGCCAGTAGAATATATGGTCTTTCCTCTAAGGTCCTCAACTGTGGTGATCTCATTGCCTGTCTCCACAATATAGAGAACACCTAAAGTGTTTATGGCGGCTATCTTAATCTGACCTTCTGTCTTATTATATAATACTGAGGCAAGGTTACAGGGAACAGCTGCAATATCAAAATCACCCTTTATCAGCCCTGTACTGACTACATCTGCTTCTCCTACAACAGTAAACTTATAATCATTAGCTGCGGTACCATTTTCGGCATCTTCCATCATTTTTACCATACCCATACCAGTAGGTCCCTTTAGAGCTGCTATCTTAATCTCAATCTTATCATCACTGCCTTTATCAGTGTCACTATACTCCGCTATATTGTCTGTTTCATCTGCATTTTCTATTTCGTCTATCTCATCGGTAACCTTAGTTTCTGAATCTATAGCTTCATTATCAATATTACCATGTGTATTCCTATCATTGTTATTGCTTGTATCCTTACCACATCCGCTAAGGATTGTTGCCACAAGCATAACCATTATAATTAGAGTAATAATCTGACTTCTTAACTTTAATTTCCTCATGAAACACCTCCATAATTATTTTTTAGAATACATTGTTTTTACACTAACTCCCTTAAGCATACCCAGTTTGCCAGCAAGGGTACTGATAATATCCTGCTCTGCATTAAGCACCACACTTATGATGCTTATGTTCTTTTTTGGATAAGGTATTCCCATTCGCCCGATGATATATGAGCCATATTCATGTAATAGCTTATTAAACTTTTCTACAACCTCCATATCCTCAACTATAATTCCGATTTGGGCAATCCTTGTCTCTTTCTCCACCTTTTCACCTCCGAATATTTCACTTCATAATAAGAAGCACTTCCATACAAATTTAAAAATCCCTATACCATGGGCATAGGGATAATAATAGTCTTACAATGTTAGTCAGCTCCTTATTCTTTGGGCAAACCCTAGGAATCAGGTCTTTCTTAACCGAAGTTTTCCTATGCCTTTCTATCAGAATCTTCTTCTAGATTGGCCTAATTTATTCTAACTTTTTGTTAAATATTTGTCAATACCAACTTGGAAAACTTCTTTTCATATATTATATTTTAAAACGATATCCAACACCCCATATAGTTTCAATATATTGAGGCTTAGATGTGTTAAATTCTATCTTCTCGCGAATCTTTTTTATGTGAACGGTTACTGTTGCAATATCACCTATGGACTCCATATCCCATATATCTCTAAACAATTCCTCTTTCGTAAATACATGGTTAGGATTCTCAGCCAAGAAAGTTAAAAGGTCAAATTCCTTGGTAGTAAAGATCTTCTCTTCCCCATTAACAAATACTCTTCTAGCAGTTTTATCAATCTTAAGACCTCTTATTTCTATAATCTCATTTTCCTTTTTTCCGGAACCAATCAAACGCTCATATCTGGCAAGATGGGCTTTGACTCTGGCAACTAATTCACTGGGGCTAAATGGCTTTGTAATATAATCGTCAGCACCCATTCCCAGTCCTCGTATTTTGTCAATATCGTCTTTTTTTGCTGATACCATAATAACAGGAATGTTCTTTTCTTGACGAATTCGTTTGCAGATCTCAAAACCATCCACATTAGGAAGCATCAAATCCAAAATTACTAGTTCAAAATTCTCCTTTAGAGCCCTATCTAATCCTAGATCACCTGTGGTCTCTACCTCTACTTCAAAACCTGATAGCTCCAAATAGTCTTTCTCCAGCTCAGCTATGGCTATTTCATCTTCAATGATAAGAATTCTTTTCATTTAATTCCTCCTAACTTATAAGATGTCTTAATTCTTTTGTACTATTTTTTGGGCATTTTTAGTTTAGTATATTATTTACCCATTATGATACTTCTTTAGGGTAAAGCTTATGGTTGTACCCTTTTGCTTCTCACTGGTAGCCCAAATTGTTCCAGAATGATCCTCAATCACCTTTTTAGCAATGGCAAGACCTAATCCACTGCCGCCTTTATAAGTATTTCTAGAAACATCTGCCCTATAAAAACGATCAAAGATATATGGAAGCTCTTCCTGGGAAATGCCTGCTCCATTATCCTCTATGTCAACTTCAACATATTCTCCTAGATCCTGTATTTTGATTGTTATTATGCCCAGTGGTTTATCCATATATTTCACAGAATTACCTATAATATTATGGATTACTCTCTTTAGTTGTTCAGCATCGGCAACTATTTGAACTTTGGGGTCTATAAGGTTTTCATAATTGATTTTTATGTTTTTAACCTCAAGTTCCAGATGTAGATCTTCTATGCAATCCTCAAAATACTCTGTCATGTTAATATTCTTAAATGTATAGGGGATGGTATTAGCATCTATCTTGGCATAATAACCTAGTTCATCTACCAAACTGGTCATATCATTGGCTTTCATGTATATAGTTTTTAAATATTTTTCCTGCTTTTCGCTGGTATCGGCAACTCCATCTAGCAAGCCTTCTGCATATCCCTTAATTGCAGTAAGGGGTGTTTTTAAATCATGGGAAATATTACTTATTAGCTCCTTTATATCCTCTTCATATTGAAGTCTATCATCAATAAGTTCCTTTAGCCGTACCCTCATACCTTCAAAATCATTGCATAATTCCCCTATCTCATCTTCTGATACTGAAGTTACTGAGTATCCCAAATCCCCTTCCTTAATATGATTAGTAGCAACCCTCAAGACATTAAGAGGCTTAAGGATACTTCGGTATATCCAGAAAATCAAAAGACTTGCAGTTAAAAACAAAATAACTATAAATGATATTGCACTTTGAATTGCTACTGCTTTAACCTGTGGCATAAGAACATTGAGGTCAGTGATTACAAAGATGGTACCATTAGTTCCATCAGTATATGTGAAATCCTGCATTTTCACTAAGAAAGGATTGCTTCCACCCAGATATATACCACCGTCAATATCGATGGTTCCTGAACCATAATCAGGCAGTAATCCTGATATAGCTGATAATTTTTCTTCATTACCCACATAAACAAACTTGTCCTCCTTGCGGACTGCTAAGAAGGAATGTTTTGGTTCAAGCTGTATGTCCAGCTCTTTATAATAGTCTATGTCACAGAGCCTTTCAGGCACACTTATGGAATAAAGCTTAATCTCATTATATACCCCCCTAGTGATCCTGTTAAGAATTTGTATGGGGTTGGTTATAACCTGTATTGTCTTAGCTTCAACATCATAGGACTCATGTATAGAGTCCATTTGAAAACGGACAATTGTTCCTGCAGTAATTGATATTAGTATTACTGGCATAGCTATCATAATAAGAAACGCTATAATCAATCTATGTTTGAGTTTCATTATTCCACCTATCTTCTATTAATCAATTGGCTAAGAAACATAAGTAAATTACATACTATTAACATTAAGTATACCACATATGGAGCCTACTTGTATATTAAGGATGTATAAACTTTCTTAATATAATCCTTGCGGTGCACTTTATATAAATGGGAAATTCGTAAAACTTCATATTAAATAAAAATCCATAGAAAGGTCTGTCATAATCACTGGATTAGTTGACTCTTTCTATGGATTAGTATCTCAATATAATATAATTATTTAAGGTATTCCTTTAAAGCCTCTACCTTGTCTAGTCTTTCCTAAGTAAAGTCTTGGTCCTCTCTTCCAAAATGCCCATAACTAGCTGTCTTTCTATATATGGGTCTTCTAAGATCTAGCATTTTAATAATTCCGGCAGGACGAAGGTCAAAATGTTTTCTAATAATAGTGACCAATTCTTCATCTGAAAACTTACTGCTACCAAATGTATCCACCATAACTGAAGTCGGTTCAGCCACACCAATAGCGTAAGAAAGTTGCACTTCACAGCGTTTTGCCAGCCCTGCAGCTACAAGGTTCTTTGCCACATAACGTGCTGCGTAGGATGCAGAACGATCCACCTTGGTACAGTCTTTTCCTGAGAAGGCACCACCGCCATGTCTTGCAAATCCACCGTAGGTATCTACTATAATCTTTCTACCGGTAAGTCCGCTGTCTCCATTTGGTCCTCCAATAACAAACCTTCCAGTTGGATTTATATAGAACTTCGTTCTATCATCTACAAGTTCCATTGGTAGTACTTCTTCCAACACATGCTTTCTAATATCTTTTCTCAATTGCTCTATAGTTATATTTTCATCATGCTGAGTGGAAAGTACCACTGCATCCAAATGAATTGGTATCCCCTTCTCGTCATATTCCACTGTTACCTGAGATTTACCATCCGGTCTAAGGTAACTTAAGATTCCTTCCTTTCTTACAACAGAAAGTCTTTTAGTTAGCTTATGGGCAAGGGATATTGCATAGGGCATATATTCCTCCGTCTCATCTGTTGCATAGCCGAACATCATTCCCTGATCCCCTGCACCAATAGAAGACATCTCCTTATCTTCTGCAACATTTTCTTTAATTTCAAAGGACTTGTCCACCCCGAGGGCAATATCCTGGGATTGCTCATTTAATGATACTATTACTCCACAGGTATCAGCATCAAATCCATATTCTGATCTGTCATAACCAATATCTCTAATTGTATCTCTGACTATCTTTTGAATGTCTACATAACCATTGGTTGTAATCTCTCCCATAACAAGTACCAAACCAGTTGTTATGGCTGTTTCACAAGCGACTCTGCTTAAGGGATCCTGCTTAAGCAACTCGTCCAAAATAGCATCTGAAATTTGATCGCATATTTTGTCTGGATGTCCCTCTGTTACTGACTCTGATGTAAATATTCTTTTTTGCATAGTTATCCTCCTTTTCGATAACACGAGGATGCCTTTTCCTCAACGCTAAACAAGCCCGCCATAAGCGGACTTGATACTCTTAATCAAACCCTCTTATTGTTCGATTACTCGCTCAGGTTGGCACCTACCATCAATGGGGTTGCCGTGACTTCATCGAGCCTTACCTCTCCATCACTCTGAATAAGAGAAAATATATATTATATTATTTTATATTCTGATGATATACTTTATTTTATGACACGTCAAGGTGTTTATATTCTTTTAACACTCTGCCACCTTATTATTGTTAGTTATGCTTAACAAATAGCTGTGACCAGTGGCAAAATTCTACGGTTTTCTACATATAGTTTGACTTTCTTCCAATATTTTATTATACTATATTTAGTTATTTATAGCATTTTATTAACATATTTGATGTTTATTAAGCAGGTTAAGAAGATTCGTTATTTTAGTTATGAGAAGCACAAACTTAGAAAGGAAGGCCATAAGCACTAGCTTATTGGCAACTGATAAGCCCATGAATACATTTAAGATATTAACAAGGCAAGCAGTTCCCGGAATGGTTGTTTCTGAGGATGTATATACCAAGGATCTTAATCTAATAATTGCTAAGGATACCGTTCTTACGGATAAAATCATCACAAGACTAGAATTTTACTCCGTGACGGACTTTTCTGTTTATTCTGATGAAGTGACCATTGAACAGGAAGCAGAGTATATGGAGAACACTTTTTATAGAAAGATTAAAAAAAGTGAAGCTTTCAAGCGATTTCGTAAGGCCTATCAGAATACTGTCAATCAATTAAAAGATACTATTAACGATTTTACAATCAAGCAGAAGGAAATAGATTCTGAGCAGTTATTATATGATGTAAGCAAGATATTATATGAGTCCAATACCAACATAGAAGTCTTTAATATGTTGCATTGTATGAGAGAATTTGATGATGCTACCTATGTACATAGCTTAAATGTTGCCTTGATTTGTAATATCATGGGTAGGTGGCTGGGATTCATGCCTGATGACTTAGAGGTTATTACTCTAAGCGGCCTTCTTCATGACTTAGGTAAACTGTTAATTCCCAATAATATTATATCTAAACCCAGTAAACTAACCGATAAAGAATTTTCTTTAATTAAGACCCATACCACAAGGGGATATAATGTATTAAAGAACAAGAGTGTTGATAAAAGAATTATGAGTGTTGCCTTAATGCACCATGAAAGATGCGATGGCAGCGGTTATCCCAATGGACTTATGAGCCACGAGATAGATTCTTATGCTAAGCTAGTTGCCATAGCAGATGTCTATGATGCTATGACCTGTGCAAGAGTATATAGAGGACCCTTATGCCCCTTCGAAGTTATAACTCTTTTCGAAGACGAAGGATATTTAAAATATGACACTAAATTTCTTCTCACCTTTATGGAAGGGATTGTGGAAACCTATATACATAACAATGTACGCTTGAATAACAATATGGAAGGTGAGATAGTCTTAATTAACAAAAACGAACTATCCAGGCCTGTTATCATGGTGGAAGATCAGTTTATTGACCTGACCAAACACCGGGATTTGTATATTGAATCATTGGTATAATTGTTATAAAATATTTTAGCATACAAAAAGAGACTATTTCATATTGTTTTGGATGTTCCCAAAAATTATGAAACAGTCTCTATATTTTTATATTATTTAGCTTACCTTTAATTTGAATTTTTTAATTGCCTTGGTATCATTTGAATCAACCTTAGCCATTGTGGCTCCTAGTTTCTGCATCTTTCTCTCAAAATCCTCATAGCCCCGTTCAATAAACTCTACATTCTCTACAATAGTATAACCTTCTGCCATAATGCCTGCCAAAACCAAGGCGGCACCACCCCGTAGATCAGCAGCACTTACTATTGCTCCGGTAAGTCTCTCTACACCTGTGATAATTGCTGTGTTACTTTCAACCACCTTAATAGACGCTCCCATCTTAGTAAGTTCGTCTACATACTTAAATCTATTCTCAAATATGCTCTCTGTAACAATACTTGTTCCAGAAGATAAGCAAAGTAAGGTAGTCATCAAGGGCTGCATATCAGTTAAAAAGCCCGGATATGCCAAGGTTTTTACATGGGTACTACCAGGTCTGTTATGATTAACGACCCTAACTGCATCGTCATATTCCTCTACCGTAACACCAACTTCTAACAGCTTTGCAGTAAATGCTTCCAGATGCTTTGGTATTACATTCTTTATAAGAACATCACCCCTAGAAGCTGCAGCTGCAAACATAAATGTTCCTGCTTCTATCTGATCAGGAATGATGGTATACTCACTTCCATGGAGTCTTGATACACCCTTAATGCGAATAACATCTGTACCAGCTCCTTTTATGTTAGCACCCATGCTATTTAAGAAGTTAGCCACATCCACAACATGGGGTTCTTTAGCGGCATTTTCAATGGTTGTCTGTCCTTCTGCCATAATGGCTGCCAGCATAACATTTATTGTAGCACCGACGCTGGACTCATCAAAATATATTGAAGTTCCCACTAGTTTTTCAGCACTGGCACAGATTAAACCATGCTCAATCTTTACTTCAGAACCCAGGGCTTCAAACCCCTTGATATGTCTATCAATAGGCCTGCTACCAATATTACAGCCACCAGGTAAAGCAATTTGAGCCTTGTTAAATCTTCCTAGCAAAGCTCCCACCAAATAATATGAGCCTCTTATCTTCCTAACAGAATCTGTATCAGCAGTTACTGTGTTTATCTTAGATGCATTAATTTTAACCTTATGATTTCCTATTCGGTCAACTTTAACGCCTAAATCCTCAATAACTTTAAGTAATATCTGAATGTCACTTATATTTGGTACATTATCTATTTTAACAGTTTCTTCGGTCATAATTGCTGCAGCTATTATACCCAAAGCTGCATTTTTATAACCGCTGATTGTTACCTCTCCAACTAGTGGCTTCCCACCCTTTATAATATATTGCTCCATTACACACCTCGTATTTTTATCATATTGTTGTTCCTATACATTTATTTCTATTACAAATATTGTAAAACCATGACTCACTATATTGATTATACCACATTGTGGTATTTTGTAAATAAACAATTGAGTATTTCGATTTTCCTATTTCGAGCAATTCCACCATCTTATACCAAATTACCTCCTTTTATTCATATCAAATTCAGCATACTGTGTCATTTATATACTTTTCAAAATCTTGAACAACCACGGTGTCTATGTTATACTTTACATAATAGACAGCATAATCATTATACTAATAGGAGATGACCTTATGGCAACAAATTACATTAAAATAGAATCTGTAACCGGCGGTGTACAAAATCGTGTTAAGCAGAATCTTAAATTTAAAACCGGTAATTTTGTATGGCGTATTAAATTTACCGCTCCCCTAAAGGCTTCCACGATAAATAATAAAAACCTTAATGTTACGACCCTAAACAACACCCCGTTATTAACAAATATCCGATATGATACTGTTGGTAATTATATCGAGATTGAACCTTTAGAGCCCTATAACAGAGAAGAGTCTTATCTGCTTAATATATCTAGCAATGTCCAGTCTAAAAGGGGACAGAAACTAGGAAATGATATATCAATACAATTTAAGGTTTGATTTGTATGTTGAAATCTTCCGGTAACAGGGACAGGATATCACTGTCAATTATCCTGCCAGAAGAGGCAAGCTTGGATAATTGCGTTCCTGTTCTTATATCGCTTGAATTTAATGCATCCTGTACATATTTTGAAATACTTTCTAATTGCTTTTCTTTGTTTACATTATTAATAATCTCATCTAAACCTTCATTAAGTGCTTCAAAAGCCACTTCGTTTAATTTATAATCCCTAAGCATTATATATGAATAAGCAAATCCACGCAACTCTTTCTCACTGTATTGTGGCAAATGTATTCTATTTTTAAATAATTCCATTAATTTAGGACATTCCCTAAATAATCGATTCATATTTTTCTTATTTTCTTCAAATATAACAGCAATTTCACCATGGAAATCCTTGATGAGTGCTAATATCTTGTCTATAGTAGGTTTTTTTAATTCACTGGCATCTTCAATAACCACACAACAATTCCTTAATGCTTCTTTGTTTTTTATAGCTTGGATTTGGTTTAATTTCAGTGCAGATATTTTTGCAATTCTAGAAGTCTGTAATTTACCTGTCTTATTTAAGAATAAGGCTATATCCTTAGCTAAAGTGGTTTTTCCTGAAGATGGAGCTCCAGTAATAATCATTTGAACACTTTTTGTATGCTTGCTAGTAATTAATTCTAAGCTTTTAACCAACTGATTTTGAATTGATTTTACATGAAGAAAGTTTCCGAAGATTTGCATAATATCTAGGTCAAGTTCTTCTGACAGCTTTGTAAGTTTTTCTAAATCCTTGTTCTTAACATTCTTATAATCTAATACTTCCTTAAGGTTAATATCTGCTATATCAGTTGAATTATCCTGGTCTCTTAATAGTATATTTTCTATTTCCTTACTTACTGTATCAGTAATTTCTTCCTCCACACTGTCATTAACCATTATATTGGGTAGTGTATCCTCGGTAACCTCATTGTCCTTATGAAGTGAAGGAGCTGATTCTTGGCTTGATTGCTCCAATGTAGCAGCTCTATTCTTAAGTCCTTGGATAATTTCATCTTTATCTAGCTCACCGGAATAATATGCCTTAAGCACTTTTGCCCTTTCAACATAGCTTCCTTCACCAAACCATAAAATAATATCGGAACATTCTTTTATACATTCTTTTTCCATGCCCGCCTTATAATATAGCTTGGCCAATTCATAAGCCCATTTCTCAATGTAGGCCTTCTTTTTTAAATTCTCTAATGATTTTATCAGTACTTCAAACGGTTCTTTTTTTAGTTTATCTATTTTATATCTAAACATGTAAATGTTATAATCATTGGGTGCAACTTCCTGATATTCACTTAAGTAGCGTTCTGCCACCTCAATATCTTTTCTTCCTATTGATACATATACCATTTGGTAAAGTGTTCTTCTAGTCTTTGACTTTTTATATACACGATTAAGCAGTTCCATAGCCTCATCGTATCTATCGTTATGTGCTAAAACATCGGCGAAAAGGCTGAGATCTGCAATGTTTTTTACTTTTTTTAATGACATGGTATCAATGACTTTTTGAGCCGCATCAAAATCTCTTTCCTGGATTTTTCTCCTAATCTCTTCTGTCTTAACGATAGTATCATAGCTTCCCAACATCTTTCCTCCTTATATGTACATAGGTCTAAATCTTCGCTACAGACAGGCTCTTTCTAGCCATAATCTACTCTTTAAAAATATCTATAAATATATTATATATTTTATATCTTAATTTCTATACTAACATTTGTTGCAAATTTTAACAAGGACTAATACCTAAAGCGAGCTTGATTAACTATACCAAACTTAAGTTTCCTTGTAATAACTCAGCGTATCTACCAGCTCTTTCGTTATTTCAACCTTGTCTTTAATAAGCATCCTATGTCTGCCTTCTATCTCTCTGATTTTTTTAAGGCGATTTCTATTGTATCTAGCATATGCATCTTCAAATATAGGCTGCAATAACAGTTTTTCTCTAATTTTTTTAGAAAAAGGACAGTAAGTAGCCATGATATCACGAACTGGCTTATTTAACTTTATAGCTCCTTTAGATTCATAAATTACCCATGCTGCATAATCAATAACAAAAATCTCTCGACTATTATTTCTTCCCTTCTGTATCTGAAGCTTAAGCTTTTCTTTCCTTTCCTCTGATAAGTCCTTATTCTTTCGGTAAAACTGAAGATAATCTGAGTATTCAGAAGTTAGAGATTTATGCTTTATATCATTCCAAGCCATACCCTCTATAGTTCGGCATGACTCCCATCTGAATCTTCCACATATTTTAACCATATTTAAGAATAGGTTTGCTTCACAAAAGATTGGCAACATAAAACGTCCTGAACTATCTCTTTTCTTTCCAGTAATATCTTGCCACATGACTCCGTTGTTACCCACTGTAGGCATTAAGATAATATCAGGGTAAACTCTTTTCACAATATATTCCTTCTCAATATTCTTTTGCTTATTGACATACAGAACTTCCTTGTCAAATATGGAATAGTCAATATCTATAACACTTTGAAGACATTGAATTATCTTTTTTCGTGTAACATAAGACTTATCAGGGTTGATTATAATAGAGTCTTTATGTAATACAGGTACAAAGGTTGTAATCTGTCCACTGGCAATCCTATTATTATAGCGGAACATATTATTTATTTCGTAATCCAATTTCTTCTCTCTATCTTCATTTAATTCCCTAACCTGAGCAACATCTAGTTGACCCTTTTTCTTAAGAGAAAGAATCATATCATTGTAATCCTGATCAAACTCATTCTTAGAAGGCTCTCTTTGCCCTTCATAGATTAAGGTTAACCATTCTTTGATATTATGTATCTTACCATCGTTGGATTTTTTGTTATCTTTTATGAAATATAGAGACAAGACCTGCTCTTTTGTCAGAAGCCTTTCATCAGCATATCCATAGATCAAAAACATATCAATTATTCTAGGTGCCTTCTTACTATGGTAAGCTTTCATAAAAACAGCTTTATACAATTCATAAAACCCATTGGTAATATTTTTTCTTATGGCTCTTGCATTCTCATCCATGGACATTCTGTCTTTCAAATTCACAAAGTCAGACATATGCTCTTGCATTTTGGAGGCTTTATCCTCCTCAATATCAGCAAAAGTTAAAATCTTTTGGAATGAATCTGTTAGTTCTATAGTAGCCCGTTCCATTTCATCAATAGAGTATCGCAAATAAGCCTGAGCACTCATATCTTGATTCTTAGTTCCAGTTAGAAGCAGATTATATAACTCTTCCATCCACTTTTTATCTACATAAAAATCACATCCAAGCTTACTATAAAAAAAGGTTTCTATGTTGTTTGTTACTTCTATTATGCTGTCCATGGTTTCCATCTGTTCATCACAATTACCATCAGCATTAACAACTTCAATGGCATAAGAAGCCACTAATCCAAAAAGAGAGTTTTCCCTATCATTAATCAGGCACTCTGATATGTACAGTAATTGTCCTACATATTGTTTTAAAATCCCATTAAGCTGATTAATTAATTCTATTTGTTCTTCCATCTGATATAATGTCATTATATTACTATATGAATAAAAGGATTTTACCACCTCTATGGGTATTTCCGTACATTCTCTATAATAGTCTATCTTCTTACGATCCGGTTCTATTTCATTATCTAAGTCAGTTAGCTCATCAACCCATTGTGGCTTTTTCACCGTATAACCCAACTTAGCTGCAGATTCAGAGTAAAGCTTATATTGTTCAGTTAAAAAACCATAAAGAACCTGTCCATGATTTAATGTGCTTTGATATACATTGTCTAGCTCATATATTGCTTTGTTTAATGAGGCAATAATAAAACCATGATATTCATTATTAAGAGATAGTATGTTCTCTAAATCCTCTTTGTTATCTATTGCAAAGGCATAAAAGACCAGATCTTCCAAAGCCGTATATGAACTTTGATATTTTCCTGTTATTACATCATTTAATGCGAGAAATGTCCCGGAACCAACTTCATATTTGGCCCCCATATGGTGAATTTGGACACTACCCTTAATTAAAAAGGCAATACTATATAAGCTGTCTCCCTCTGTATAAATATTAGTTCCTTTTCGACATTTATTCACTGCATTAAGATTAACCTTCAATAGAATCGCTCCACTTCAATGAAATAATATATGTATATATTAATTATATACTAAAGATCTATTAACCGAAAGCTATATTTCGTCAAAATAACCTAAATAGTTCGAAATTCTCATATATATATCATATATTATCTCATATATAGTAATATAGAAAACGCTTCAAAGATTAAAGGGGTATACCCTTGTTCCAATCTTGCACATTTAGGAGAACTGTTTACCATGACTTGTGTTAATCAAAGCGGACTTAAGTCCGATTAGGACACACAAATAATAATAAACTGTACTACTAATCAGTGTGAGATGGAACATGGGTATACCCCTATTAGTTTTGAAGCTTAATTATATTTATAAATTTTTTCCGTGCATTCTGCTTCGAATGCTCACCATAAGCGTTACCTTTACAGTTAACTCAGTCCAGGTTGCCTTACGGCACACAGGAGCTTTTGCTTAGTGCTGCTTCATTCCTGACCTGACACGGTTCACAAATTCCTGTTGCGTAAGACCCAAACGTCAACAT
>JAAYRE010000115.1 GCA_012518935.1 Clostridiales bacterium | reverse complement strand
GGAGTTGGCAAAACCTTAGCCACTGTGTTTCCCACAGTTAAGGCAATGGGGATGGGGATAGCCACAAAGATTTTTTATCTTACAGCAAAGACCATCACAAGGACTGTGGCTGAGGATACATTTCATTTGTTAATGGAGCAAGGACTTCGTATGAAAGTGACAACAATTACAGCAAAAGAAAAAATATGTATTCTTGATAAACCAGACTGTAATCCCCTATCCTGTCCCCGTGCCAAAGGTCATTTTGACAGGGTTAACGAGGCAGTTTATGATTTATTAACTAATGAAAATGAGATATCAAGGGAATTGATACAGGAATATGCTAGGAAACATAATGTGTGTCCATTTGAAATGTCCTTAGATGTAACCCTATGGTCAGATGCAATTATATGTGATTATAACTATGCCTTTGATCCAAATGTTTATCTTCGAAGATTCTTTACCAATAATAAGCAGGAGGATTATGTATTCTTAATTGATGAGGCCCATAACCTTGTGGACAGGGCAAGGCAAATGTATAGTGCCACTCTTTATAAGGATGATTTTCTTATAGTAAAAGGCCTAGTTAAGGCTTCAAATCCAAAACTTGTAAAGCTACTGGATAATTGCAATAAGGACTTATTGAAGCTTCGTAGAGAATGTGATGAGTTTGAGATTATAGATGACATTGGTGGTTTTTGTATGCACTTAATAAGCTTAATGACAGAGTACGAAACTTATTTGCAGGAATACAAAACAGATGATAATGATGAAATACTGCAGCTTTTTATGGATATAAGGAATTTTCTCAACATTTATGAAACACTGGATGATTATTATACAATCTATACAGATTATGATGAGATGGGTAGATTTCGAATAAAGCTTCAATGTATGGATCCTTCTAGGAATTTAATAAGATGCTATGAGAGGATTAGAAGTCTTGTTCTGTTCTCAGCAACCTTACTTCCAATAAAATATTATAAGGAGCAGCTAGGTGGCAAAAAGGATGACTATGCTGTTTATGCTCCAAGCTCATTTAGTGCCAAGAATCGGTTAATAATGGTGGGCTCTGATGTAAGTACAAAATATAGTCGTAGAAGTGAGAGAGAATATAGAAAAATAGTAGAATATATAAAAGAATTTACCAATAAAAAGATAGGAAATTATATGGTCTTCTTTCCCTCTTATCAGATGATGCAGTTGGTTGCCGATATGGCCTCAGGTGATATAGATGGTCTAGTTATGCAAAAATCCAATATGACTGAGGAGGAACGTGAAACATTCCTTGAAGGGTTTGTAGAAGAGCCAAAGGAAAGCCGAGTGGCATTTTGTGTCATGGGAGGAATCTTCAGCGAAGGAATTGACTTGAAAAACAGTAGACTGATAGGGGCTGTCATAGTGGGAACTGGGCTTCCCATGGTATGTAATGAAAGAGAGTTATTCCGAGGGTATTTTGATGAAAGAAATGGCCATGGATTTGACTATGCCTACCTTTATCAGGGCATGAATAAGGTCCTACAATCTGCCGGAAGAGTAATCCGGACAAAAGAGGACCGAGGTGCTATTCTTTTATTAGATGAGAGATTTCTTCAATCACAGTATTATCAATTATTTCCAAAGGAGTGGTTCCCATTTGAAGTAGT
Organism: Clostridiales bacterium; assembly: GCA_012518935.1. Taxonomy (GTDB): domain Bacteria; phylum Bacillota; class Clostridia; order Lachnospirales; family Lachnospiraceae; genus Mobilitalea. The sequence continues at coordinate 6,059 of JAAYRE010000115.1, read as the reverse complement.
AAATTTGCCCATAATGGGTAATATGTTATCAGATTTTTGGAAGGATTAAAAATGTAGGGAGCTATTGGAATATCTGTAATCGGAGTCCCTTGATAGAAAATTCCTTCCTGAAACAGCCCTATAAATTCCATTGATAATATGAAACCATAAAGCACCTATAACCCCACCAATAAAGGCGTAGATAATATCATCGACATCAAACCTGGCAGGAACAATAAAATATTGAACCATTTCAATTAGGGATGGGAATAATAGTAATATAAAAAATCTAAGTAATTTTGAGGACTTTCTTAATAATAAAACTGCATAAAATCCATAAGGAATATAGGTCAGCGTTCTAACTAATAAGTATGTAAGGATATCAACTAGTGGTATCATTTTATTAATATAATCTTCAATCTGTGTGGCAATAGACCAGAATGGAGTGAAGTTAACCTGAGATGATACCATATGATATGCCCAGGGAAATGCATCTTCATTAAAATTGCCATATAAAAGGATTCCAATATATATTAATACAAATATAATGCTTACATTGCGATAGAATGAATTGAAATTATCAATTCTAGAACTATTGTCAAACATACTGCGAATGAAACAATAAATAGTTGGAATTAACCAATTAATAATTAAGATGCAGTATAATGTATTGTTGATAGGTAAAAAGTCACCGAAATAAGTCAATAATGTTATCAGCATTGATATAAAAAGTATTAGTGCAGTGTAAACAAAACAGGATTCATATGTCAAAGATTGTGATAATAAGATATGGGTACATATAATAACTATAAGGCCACTTATTCCAAGGATTATATATGACGAATCCAAGAAATAATAAGCCAAATACTGAGTTAATATACTAATAATACTTAAGAATACAATCAACGAGGATAACTCCATATGGGAGCGCCTGTTCATAGCTACACCTGCTTTCTTTATATTATCATACGTATTTTTTTAGGAATGCATCGAACTTCAAGGTGAGAACTAAATGCAGGGACTTCTCCATCTGTATGGATGCTTGATTCCCTGCTGGATATAATCTCAATAGATGAGCAATTAAAGGTTTCTACACCCTTTAAATGAATATGCTTGCCAAATATTATAGAAGGTAAAAACAAGGCAACTAAAGCCTTAGGTAAATCATGAACAAGGCATATAGAAAGCTTCCCGTCTGTAGGATCGGCAGAGGGGGCCATCATAAGGCCTCCACCTGCAAACTTATGAATCATGTTTGCTATAAGGAGGACTTTTTTATATTCTGTTTGTTTATAACCATCTACAATAACCCTTGCATCTATAAACTTAGTAGAAAATAATTGCTTAATAGCAATCATCAAATAAACTAATTTACCAGCACTAATCTGGTTTAATTTCGCTTTTAATTTGGAGGATGAGGACTGTGCTTCATAGCAGACGTTAGCATCATATCCAATTCCACTAGAGCATCCGAATTTTCTAGACCCCAATTCTTTGTCGTAAAATTTAATCTCACCATAATCCAAATGTATAAATTTATTAGGCTTTAATACATTTGATAATGCCTTAAGAGGATTTTTAGGTATCTTTAAACTTCTTGCCAAGTCATTACTGGAACCGGAAGGGATATAGCCCAGTAAAACTTTTTCAAACACATCAATTCCGTTAATAACCTCATTAAAAGTACCGTCACCGCCCAATACAACAATGTTCTTAATTCCTTCATAATTCTGACAGATATTTCTCACAAGTTCCATGGCATGTCCCATCTTCTTTGTGAAACTTGCTGTATAACTAATATTTAGACGATCCAACTCTTGTTTAACTGTCCACCAATAGCGGATCCCCTTACCACTGCTTGCTCTAGGATTAATAATAAAATGATACATCTCTATGTAGTCTCCCTTGTACGATATGCCATAATTTATCTAATAATTAAATATTAAATGATAATAGATTTAATGTCAATAATTTGCACCTATAAATTCATGGAAAATGTAAGAAACAGCTCTTAAGGTCTTAATAGTCAATGGATTTTCTTTTTCCCTATACAGGCACAGAATTGTCCTTCTCTCATAATATATATAGAACAAAAGAGTTATCAGATCGCTGACCATTATTTGAAAGGAGTATTTAGATGGATAGACGGATGTATCGTGGAAACACACGGGGCAGGTATGTTGCACCATATAGACCTATGGAACCGGTATGCAAGGACATTGTAAAACCAGATAGGGACTGTGGCTGTGATAAAGGTAGAAGTTATTGTGAAGATGATTTTAAACCTGAACGATTTCCAATAGGAATGTGTTATGTCCCCTGGCAATGTTTTAGGGACATATATGAGAATGAATTTGCCGCACTAGCAAACGGAACACTATTTAAAGAACTACAATATGATTGGTATGGAAGGGGTTGTTAGAAGATGGATGTTAAAAACAGAGAAAAATTATTTGGCTGTATTACAGCAACCAGCTTTGTTTTAGATGACTTGAGAATTTATCTTGACACCCATCCAACTGATCAGGAAGCACTGGATTATTGGGAAAAGGTAAGCAAAGTCAGAAAAGAAGCTGTAGAAGAATATACAAAATGTTTTGGTCCGATTTATAGCTATGATGTTAAGAATAAGAACAGGTGGGCTTGGGTAGAAGATCCTTGGCCATGGGAAGGAAGGTGCTAGTGTATGTGGAGCTATGAGAGAAGATTACAATATCCAGTAAATATAACATGTCGTAATCCTAGGCTAGCCCAGGTAATTATAAGTCAGTTTGGTGGCCCTGATGGTGAGCTTGCGGCCTCCATGCGTTACCTGTCTCAGCGCTATTCTACCAAGAATAGAAAGGTTGCTGGGGTGTTAACAGATATAGGTACAGAGGAATTGGCACATATGGAGATGGTCTCTGCAATTGTACACCAACTTACTAAGGACATTACACCTCAGGAAATTATGGATAGTGGATTTGAGAGATATTATGTAGATCATACACTTGGCTTATGGCCACAATCTGCTGGTGGTATACCCTTTACCGCCACCTTCTTCCAAAGTAAAGGTGATGTTATTACTGACCTTATAGAGGATATGGCAGCAGAGCAAAAAGCAAGAACAACATATGATAACATATTACGTCTAGTTCACGATCAAGAAGTATGCGATCCTATAAAATTCTTAAGACAAAGGGAAATTAACCATTTCCAGAGATTCGGTGAAGCCCTACGCATAGTTCAAGACGAACTAGATTCTAAGAATTTCTATGCAGTGAATCCTGATTATCTACCAGACCTACGTAAATAAAATAATTAAATTTGTGCCGCATAAAGTAAGATGTCCTCTTAGTTATGCGGCACTATATTATGTATTCTACCCTGGCTGTTTGTTATTGTACCTTAAAGCTTAAGACATTCCAGCTTAAGGGTGGTAATATTATATCCTCACCTATCTCAAGCTCCCTAGGAATTATTCTGTTGGGATTCTTAAAGGTATTTACTGCAAGGGGTTGATCATCATGCATCTGTATATGTCTGATTAGCTCTACATTATCAAATTGTATGTTGCAGTCGAGTTCAACACTTTCACGGGGACTTAAGTTTACAGCAAAGACTGTTATCATTCCCTCCTTGTCATTATACACTGCAGCGGTCTGAATAAATGGCTGGTCTCCATAGCCATCAGTATTCTTAAGAGGACTGTCTAATCCCGAACGCAGTGTCACTCCATCGGCATAGGTAGCAGCATGCTGGAAGGGGTAATAGGTTGTCTGTCTATATGCTCCATCTGAATCTACTCCTACCATGCTTCCAATCACAATTGATTGACAAGCTATTTTAACCCGATCACATTTATTAATAAATGTTATAAGAAGGCTACCGAACAAAACAGCATCTATTAGATTCATTCGACGTATTCTTTTGCCCTTTTCAGGTGTAATACGCTCAGTCCATTCAAGCCCCTCTACCTTAGCGGTCTGACTGGATATAATTCCCCATTCGTCAAAGCATATATTAATCGTTTTGTCTGAATATTTAAGTCCTTTTACATAATCTGCTGCAGCACATACAGTATCAATAAATTGTGACATATCCTGTGCTATGCAAGGCAGGTCCTCGGGAGTAAATTGTGCAGGAAATACTGTACCCTTAACGCTTTCTGGATCATAGCTATAATATCGGTGTAGTGATAGATAGTCTACTTTGTCATAGCATTGCTCTAACACCACACGATCCCATTCTGGATAGGAGGGATGACTCTTATCATTGGCACAGCTACCGCATGCCACAAGCTCTATCTCAGGGTCAATACATCTCATTTGCTTGGCTGCTTCGTAGGCAATACGGCCATATTCTACTGCTGTTTTCTCACCCATTTGCCATGTACCATCCATCTCATTACCTAAGCACCAAAGCTTAATATTATGAGGCTTTTCATAGCCATTTTTTTTGCGGAGGTCACTAAAATAGGTTCCACCTTCCATGTTAGTATATTCTATCTCATTGGATGCTTCCTCAGGTGTTCCCGTACCAAGATTAACTGCCAGCATAGGCTCAGCTCCAACCTTCTTGACCCAATCTGTATATTCATCAATTCCCATCTGATTAGTCTCAATGCTTCCCCAAGCCTTATCAAATCGTACTGGGCGATTTTCTTTTGGGCCAATCCCGTCCATCCAGTTGTATCCGGAGACAAAATTGCCTCCTGGATAGCGGATTGCTGTTGATTTTAAATCACGCATTAGGTCTAGAACATCCTTTCTAAAACCTTGTTCATCAGCGGTTGGATGGTCAGGGTTATATATGCTGCCATACACAATATTACCGATTGGCTCAATAAAGGTACTAAAGATACGCTTATCAACTGGTGCTATTTTGAAATCCTTATCGAGCTTAAGTCTTGCTTTTCTCATAATATTTTACCCTCCTTTTGAATTAAATAATAATTAATTGTATTTCAAATGTGAACTTTTCCATGTTCAACTGCCATTTCTCTGCAAGAGGTGGTCCGCATATTGCAGAACCACATCCACTTTGCATATAATCCAAACAAAGTATAGTGGAGCCAGATTCTATAAGCTCGTAATTATGAGCCTTCTTCTCTAGTTCCTCCTGTGAGTAGTGGGATAGATTAAAGGTAAATGGACTGTTCTTTTTTATTACAGCTAGCTTTCTTGTTTCACCTTCGGATAAGATGACATATTCTCCACCAATATGACTACCATTTTCTTGGGGTCTTATATAATCCTCGTGCATATCTCTAACAAGGTCATTAAAGCGTCTCTTAGTACTAGCCATATGTTTATCCACATAACTTTCCATAGGACCATTAGCATAATAGGTAACATTTTCAAGTTCATTTTTCAGGAAGAAACGCAAGCCAAACCTAGGTAAGAAGGGTAATTCCTTATTGCATTTTATAGCCTCTATCCTAATATTAATGGCTCCGTCACATCCTATACTTATATCCATATTAGCATCTATAATACGTTCAAAACCATAGGGGACAAGTCCGATCTTGGCTTGAATAGTGGCTCCTCTTTTATCGGTTTTTGCATTACACTCATATACCTTGGTAGTTACAAGATTATAGCCAGCATCCTGCCATCTGCGTCTCATAGGCCAGTCATTGTCCATAGGAGCACGCCATATATTGATTTCAGAAGGTTTCGTAAGTAACTCTTCACGACCTCGTTTTAGACTTGTAAATGATCCGTGAAGCATATCAAAGTTGCAGGAGAAGTGTTCACCTTGTATATTAAGGTGCTTTCCATTCTGTTCTATGGTGACCTCTCTTTCTTTTGTCTCATTTAATCCGAGATAGTTTCTCCAATCTACGTCCTCAGATCCTAACTCATGTTGTTCTGTTCCCATAACACTACCAGCTTTAATATTCTTAAACTCCTCTATAAGGTAATAGGTAAATACAAGAGAAACTATACCTTCTTTTGGAATGTTAAAATCAAAGGATATTTCTGTTGTTGATAGGGGCGGGATATTTGGTATATGCTCCTGCACTTGTAATACTTCACCGTTAACTAGTAGTTCACATCGAATACCCATCCATCCGTCTATTGCAAGGAAGCTATATT
>JAAYRE010000114.1 GCA_012518935.1 Clostridiales bacterium | reverse complement strand
CGCCCTGCTCATTTTTTTAAGAATGGTCGTCAGGGTCTAGGTAAATGCGCCTTTTTTTCCAGTATTGATATAATAACATCATATATTTTTATTGTTTTTCTCTTGACATATCACCGCTGGACTTTCTAATTAATCATATAATCTCTTCTATTATTTACGAAAATATGGAAATTATTCTATGTACTGCTTATAATTATACTTTATAAGGATGTTTTATTATGTGATTAACATCACATAAGTCCAAACATTATTCACAATACTAATTGTAACCAACAATAGTTTTAAGAGCAAGAAAAAACATATTAAATATGATATAATATTTTTTATAATTTTATTATGAAAGGCATATAATACCTTCCTAAAGTATTGTATAGGGTGATGAATATGAGTAAAACATTTGAAAAATTACAGCCATATCTAGATAAGGCTATGGCCTTTGAAACAGCAAGAAACTTATTTGAATGGGATGAGCAAACCACTGCTCCCTTTGAAGCTGCTGACTATACATCTAAGGTTGTCGGTATAATCTCAGATGAATATAGGAAATGTCTGATTAATGATGATGTAAGAAAGCTTATCAATAAGCTTAAAGAAGAAAAAGAACAAAATGAACTTTCAAGTAATGAACGAGCAATAATAAAAGAACTGGACAAGACCTACAAGGAACTTGAAAGTATTCCACCAGAGGAATATAGAGCCTTTAATGAACTAACCTCAGTCTCTAATAGGGCCTGGGCAAAGGCAAAAAAAGATAATAATTATGAGTACTTTGCTCCCTATCTAAAGAAGATAATTGAATATAAGAAGAAATTTGCCAGTTATAGGGCAAAGAAGGGCCAAGAACCTTATGAAGTGTTATTAGGGGATTTTGAGGAATGTTTTAATATCAAGGACTTGGATCTTTTCTTTGATAAAATCAAAAAGGAATTAGTAACTCTATTAAAACAGGTCTCCAAGAAGTCTGATACCATAGATAAAAGCTATAATTATTTAAAATATGATCTAGAAAAACAAAGGGATTTTTGTAGATACCTTGCCGGTTATATTGGATTTGATTTTAATAGAGGTGTCATTGCAGAAAGTGCCCATCCCTTTACCTTGCAGCTTCATAATCATGATGTCCGTATTACAAATAGTTTTATTGAGGATAACTTAGAAAGTGCCATATTTTCAGTAATCCATGAAACCGGTCATGCCCTCTATGAAATGAATATTGATGACGCTGTAACACAGACTCTGGTTGGGACAGGGGCTTCCATGGGTATGCATGAATCTCAGTCTAGATTATTTGAAAATATTATCGGACGAAGCGAAGCATTTTGGACACCTATATATGATAAATTAGTAGATGCCTACCCTGAAAATCTGAAAAATATTAGCTTGAAACATTTTATAAGGGGTATTAATAAGGCAGAGCCTAGTCTGATACGAACTGAAGCTGATGAGCTGTCCTACAGTCTTCATATTATTATTCGTTATGAAATTGAAAAAATGATTTTCTCCGGTGAGGCTGATGTAGATAAACTACCTGATTTATGGAATAAAAAATATGAAGAATATTTGGGGATAACCCCCTCAAATGATTCAGAAGGTATCCTCCAGGACACACACTGGTCTTATGGTGAATTCGGATATTTCCCTTCATATGCCATAGGCTCAGCGGTAGCCGCACAAATCTATGCTAAAATGAAGGATCTAATGCCTGTAGATCAATATTTACTGGATGGAAATATCACCCCAATTCGTGAATATCTAAGGGATGCAATTCACAAATACGGTGCAACCAAGAATACTAACCAGATTCTTAAGGAGGTTACTGGAGAAGAATTAAAGGCAGATTATTATGTAAATTATCTGAAGGATAAGTACGAAAAGTTATATAACTTATAAAGCCAGCTTAAAGTTTAAAAATGTTTTCATCTAATATGCCATATACCATAGCTAATTTAAGCTTTGCATATTTATACCCCAATAAATAAAATACATTGTATATTTATTAATATTTTACTTGTAAAATGAATAGCAATAAGTTATTATTAATAAAAATAAGGCATTTTTCTAATAAAGTATACTGCCTATATAATTCAAAGAAAGGGGTATAATTATGAAGCTTTGGGGCGGTCGTTTTATAAAAGAAACCAATAAATTGGTTCATAATTTTAATTCCTCCATATCATTTGATAGCAGGCTATTTCGTCATGATATAAAGGGTAGTATTGCCCATGCCACAATGTTAGCAAAACAGGGAATTATATCGGAAGATGAAAAGGATTCTATTGTTAAAGGGCTGGGTGGCATTATGGAGGATATAGAAAATGGTCTATTAAAAATTACTGAGGAATATGAGGATATTCACAGTTTTGTTGAATCAAACCTAATAGGCAGAATCGGTGAAGCAGGCAAAAAACTTCATACAGGCCGAAGTCGCAATGATCAGGTGGCTCTTGATATGAAGCTATATGTTAGAAATGAAATTGATGAGCTGGATCAATTAATTAAGAATCTGATGGTCACACTTAACCAAATCATGAAAGATAACACTGAAACCTTTATGCCGGGATTTACACATTTACAGAAAGCACAACCAGTAACCTTGGCTCATCATCTGGGTGCTTATTTTGAAATGTTTAAAAGAGATAGGCAAAGACTATACGATATCAAGAACAGGATGAACACATCTCCCTTAGGCTCAGGTGCTCTTGCAGGTACTACTTATCCCCTTGATAGAGATTATTCTGCAAAGCTCTTGGGATTTGATGGCCCTACTATGAATAGTATGGACGGTGTCTCTGATAGGGATTATCTTATTGAACTACTATCGGCACTATCCATCCTTATGATGCATTTAAGTCGCTTTAGCGAGGAAATTATCCTTTGGAACAGTAATGAATACCAGTTTATCGAACTAGATGATGCCTACTCTACCGGCTCCTCTATCATGCCGCAGAAAAAAAATCCTGATATAGCCGAACTAGTTAGGGGGAAAACTGGACGGGTTTATGGAGCACTGATTTCTCTTCTTACAACCATGAAGGGCCTTCCCTTGGCATATAATAAAGACATGCAGGAGGATAAGGAATTTACATTTGATGCTATAGATACTGCAAAGGACTGTCTAAGCTTATTCGAAGGTATGTTATCAACAATGAAATTCAACAATGCCATTATGGAAAACAGTGCTAAGATGGGGTTTATAAATGCAACAGATGCAGCTGATTATCTTGTAAACAAAGGACTTCCTTTCCGTGATGCCCATAGTATAATAGGCAAATTAGTTTTAACCTGTATTGACAAGGGTGTTTCTTTGGATGACTTAAAACTAGATGATTATAAGGCCATCAGTCCTATCTTTGAAGACGATATATATGAGGCAATCAGCCTTAAAAACTGTGTTAACAAAAGAAACACCATAGGGGCACCAGGCAAAAAGGCTATGGAAAAGATAATTAAAATGAATGAAGAATACCTACAAGTATAAGGTGCCAGGTACGATTGACATTTTGTAAAAGGTGCCATCACTATGCGTAGCATAGTGATGGCACCTTTTTATTAATTCAACCATGAAAAGTCTGGATACTTAAATATGGCTTTTCCTTTAATCTTATCAATGGTTACAAATTTATTTTTCCATACCCTGGCATCTGCAGATGAATTTCTGTTATCTCCCATCATGAAATAAGAATCCTCAGGTACTGCTATGGGCCCAAAGTCTTCTTCCACCATCGGAGCATTTAAATAATCCTCTTCATAAGGCTCTTCATTGATATATAAGATGCCTTTTCTGATTTCGATTGTATCACCGGGAACACCAATAATCCTCTTGATATAATCTACATCCTCATTATCTGGAAAAGGAAATACTACTATATCTCCTCTTTTAGGATCACTAAACAGATATGATAAACGCAGTGTAACCACTCTATCTCCTGTCATAATGGTATTCTCCATTGAACCTGAGGGTACCTCCACTTGAAATACAACAAACCTATTAATTAGAAAGGCCAATAAAAATGCTACAACAAATACCATTATCCAACTAATAATTTCCTTAATAACTCCTTTTGTCACTATAGACTCTCCTTTGCTTTATAAGCTAATAACTATTCAAGTGTACTCCCCCATGCTTGTATGTATTACTATATTAAGGGATTAGTACAAGGGGATGTCTGGACTAAGAACAACTCCCCAGAAAGCTGGCTTTTGTAATAAGTATTTATCAAATAACAATGGATAGCTTGGTATTCCGGGTTTGTTCAGCCATGATATCTCATCGCTAAGTCCCCAGAAAGTAACATTAGTTATATTGGCTTTTTCTCCATCTTCAAGATTTTTTAATATTACAAATAACCTCTTATATCTTGACGCTTGTTTTAATAATTGTTCCTCTGAATCATCCCCAAGGCCCATGTCTAGCTCGGTGATTTGAATCTCCAATCCTGTTTCTCCATATTCAACTATGGAATCGCTTATAGCTATCAGGGATGGGCTATCTATTCCAATATGGCTTTGTAAGCCAATTCCATCTATAAGGCCCTTTTCCTTCAATCTCTCGGCTAATTGCAAGATATAATATTTCCTAGATGTATTTTCAGTATTGTAATCATTATAAAAGAGCTTTACATCTGGAGCAGCATATTTTCTTGCATATTCAAATGCCTTCTCAACAAATTCAGGTCCGATTACTTCGTACCAAAGGCTATCTTTTACACGAAGTCCATTAGGATCCCCTTCGCCAGGATTGATAGCTTCATTAACAACGTCCCAACAATAGATTAGTCCTGGATAATTGGCCTCTGAATATTCTAGGACATTCTTAATATAATTCTCCAATCGTTTTAACATAAGTTCTTTTGATACCAAGGGAGCGTTTTCATCATTTGAATACCCTTCAGTAAAAAACCATCTTGGGGTCTGTGCATGCCAGACAAGAGTATGACCTCTGACAGGAATATTTGCTTCCATGGCAAAATCCAATATAGGCTTTGCATTTCTAAAATTGATAGCCGGATTATCATCATATTTTGGATCTGATATACATACAGCATGATCCAGCAGACTATCAGGTTTCAGTTCATTTCCTGTTGTCAGACTATTAAATTGCTCCTTAATAAGGTCATGGCGATCAGGAGGAATCTCACTGACTGTAACCGCAACACCCATACTAAAGTAGTCAGCATAAATCTCTTTGAGTGAAGGTATATCACCACGAACAATATTAGAAGTCTGCTCATATATTGTAATATTATCTACATAAAAATCAACAAGCTCTGGATCATCTGAAGTTGTTTCAAAATACACACTAGCACTTTCGGTACCTTCAGGTATAAGTATACTACCGGTTAATTCAGTCCACTGCCCAGGACTTACTATATTTGATGCAAAGCTTAAGTACTGATTGCCATTTCTCTCAACTTTACATTCAAACTGAACCTTATCTCCACCAGTTTCATAAAAAACCCAGGCACTTACGATATATCTTACCCCGTCCTTTATGTCACTTGTTAAATCAACTGTTGCACCATTCCAAGGAGCTGTTCTTCCACTTACGAAGAGTGAATTATCACCGGATTGTGCTTGGTTATTTGCTATAGCTACACTAGCTGCACCTCTTCCGGCAAATGTTGTCTCCCCGTCTTCAAAATCCTCATGATATATTTCTACTTGAGTTATCTCAGCAGTACCCATATGCATAGCATATCCCTCTGTATCAGCTTCGATATTTTCATCATCATTTTCCGAATTGTCCATAGCAAGTTCTGTATCATCTTCTTGTTCAGTTTGATCAGTTACTTCATCTTCTACTTCCTGCTTAGATTCAACTTCATCTTGTTCGGGGAGTTGAGTGTCCTTATTGCAGGCTCCTAAAAAGACTGCAAATAGCAAAAGAATTGCTGTAATATAGCAGATTTTAAAATTTCTTTTGTTCATAGTCTGTATATGAATACATACCATTTAACTAAATATTTGGTCTGTATTCTACCTCTCCTTTCTCATATTATATCATGTCCTCCAATACTTATTAATAATACCATAAAATGATAATATCCTCAATAAAATAAATATGACAATAATTTTATCCTTGCTCAATTGTAAATAAATCATTAATCAACATATATAAGGCAGGGAAAAAGTTCATAATTTGCCATATCCCAGCCCCCCTAAGCTGAAACTCTGGTATTAATCGTAATTTCGCATTCATACTTCTGGCATCATCAAACCAAACTACATGGGGTGTTCCACCCTCATCAGTATAATTATAAAATGGGGCTTGCGCTTGTTCATCAAATTGTATTTCCACTCCATACTGGGCAGCACGAAGAATTGCCTCTTGATTAGTAATAGCTTCTGCCATGGTCTCATCCTGTATGAAGGGCAAAGGCCAATCATAGGCATAATTAGGAATACCCATAAGTATTTTGTTAATATCTATAACAGATACTCCATATTCTAACACTTGCCTTACATTATTTAAGGGCGAAGTTGCCATAGGTGGTCCAAAGAGATATCCCCATTCATAAGTCATGAGTAGGACCAAATCAGCAATGGCTCCAATTGCAGGATAATCATGGGCCTCATATAATAGTCCAGTCATCTCACCGGAAGTCTTTGGTGCCAGTGCAACCAATGTAAGCAGTCCCAGTGGTTCTAGTCGGTTCTTTACATTTGAAATAAAACTAATAAATAAATCTTTATCCGCTGGCTGAATAAATTCAAAATCAATATCTAGTCCAATATATCCATTTTCCTGCATAGTAGCAACAATATTATCTATTAGTCTAGCTTGCCCCTCTGGATTAACGAACATATCATGGGCAATTTGTGTATCAAAATTCATCTCAGGTGTCATCGGTGCCAATACCATTATAGGTGGTATCCCAAATTCATAACCAGTAGCTATGAGATCTTCATCAACTATAGGTACCAAATCCCCTTGTGCTGTAAATCCATAGGTAAATACGGATTGATAAGTAAGAAATGGAAGTGTTTTTCGATGCACTGTACGATTAATAAATGGATACAAATAACCAACAATTAATGCTGTATCCACAGGAGGTTCACTTTCATAAGAAATAAGTAGTGTCTGGCCTGCTTGTAAAAATTCCTCTGCAGCTGCCCAGGGATTGTTCCTAAGAATCTCATCAACCGTAACATCATATTGCTCTGCTATGGTTTCAAATGTATCTCCTGCTGTGACCGTATGCTCCTGGGTTGGTATTCTTATTATCATGCTTTGGCCAACTACCAGATTATCAGGATTAGGCAGTTCATTATCTATAATTATTCTTTCAGGGGTAACACCATATTGATTTGCAATCATATTTAAGGTCTCCCCCTGTTGTACGACATGTATTGTCATATCCTTAACTCCTTTTCGAATTAAGCTTCTTTAACAATATATGCCATAAAAAAATGATTGTGAAATGCTTTACCCATTTCACTGTATAAGTATAAATGTTTGCAAATTGGAATTCTATATCATATAATAAAAAGTAGTTATAATAATCGGAGGAGTTAGAAATGAGTGAATATAAAATCATAACAGCTAATCAGTTTCGTAAAAACCCTTTTCAGTTAATAGGTAAGGATTGGATGCTAATTACAGCAGGTAATGAGGAAAAGGTTAATACCATGACAGCCTCTTGGGGTGGCTTGGGTGTCATGTATGGTAAAAATGTTGCTTATATCGTAATAAGACCACAGAGATATACCAAGAAATTTGTTGACAATGAAGATACATTTTCACTTAGTTTTTTTGGTAAGGGATATCGCAAAACCCTTAATTACCTAGGAACAGTATCAGGTCGTGATGAGGATAAAATAACAAAATCAGGACTGACTCTAGCTCGTTACCAAGATACTCCCTATTTTGATGAGGCAGACTTTGTTCTGATATGCAAAAAACTCTTTAATCAACCACTTCACACAGATGGCTTGGTAGACAAAAAGCTACTTGATACCTGGTATAGAAATGGTGATTACCACACTCTCTATATCGCAGAAATAACAGATATACTACGAATAACCCACGCAGAAAAATTATAATGAATTAAAAAAGAGCATAAGAGCTGTTTATGAGGTTTCCCTACAAAAACAGCTCTTTACTTTTTATATTTTTATAATTGATTGTATTGAAGCTTAGGACCACTGGTAAGACCTAAAGTCTTAAATTCCAACTCAAAGAATGCTAAAATTGCATGTACTACTTTACTACAAAGCTCTATTATGTAATATATGTCTTTCTCTATAGCCCTTAATGATTTCAAATATTCTTTATGGGTCTTTTTGATAAAATGAATTATATCATCTACAGTAAGTAGCTTATGTCCATTAGAATTCTTTATTTGCATCTCATCCAATTCCACATATTCATTTAATCGGAATTTCATTTCCTTTTCATAAGATACATGGTCTGCAATTGTGCCGGTATATTCCGAGTTATGGGGGTATGTACAGTAGTCAGCTAAGTAATGGGTGATAATACCAAGATGTCTAGCATAATACCTGCCAATTCCTTTATTTACATCATAATATATGGTTAGTCTTTTTATCTCTTTAATGAGAATATCAAATGTACCCTCAATATTATGACGCCTTGTTAGAAAAGATGGTTTTAAATCAGGTAATATACTACCAAAATAAAATGCCTTCTTATGTTCATGAAGATTATGTTTCTCCATGTTCTTTAGAATAAAACTAGCAAGTGATATATGGGATTTCTTTCTCATTATTACCTCTACTCTTTATTAAGTTGAACCAGTTAATAAAAACTACATTGAAAATGTTACACTATTTAGAAGCTTATAACAATAGGATATTTAAAGAACAAAATAGCATTATTTTAATAATTGTAATGAATCTCATCTCTCTATGATTGACTTTATTTGCTTATTCTTGTAATATTATTTGTATACATGAAATTATAATAAAATTATTATTAGGAGATGATTTATTGGATTCCAGTGACGTCGCGGGAGCGGTCATATTGTTGATACTTTTAAACTTGTCAGCATTCTTTTCAGGATCTGAAACAGCACTTACCGCTATAAATAAGCTAAGGATGCGAAGCCTTGCTGATGAAGGTATAAAGGGTGCAAAAAATGCCCTAAAACTGATTGAAGATCCAGCTAAGACGCTCAACGCTTTATTAATTGGCAATAACATTGTAAAACTAACAGCTTCTGCTCTTGCAACAGCTATGGCAATTAATTTAGGAAGTAGTTGGATAGGACTTGTTATCGGTATACTGACGCTACTTATTCTATTGTTTGGAGAAATAATACCTAAGACCATTTCAACTTTGAAAGCTGAAAAGGTTGCACTTCGTATATCCGGTCCAGTATTATTACTAACTAATCTACTAAGCCCTATTATTTTTATTATTAATAAAATTCATAACGGTGTAATGCGAATTCTTAAAATAGATCCCAACGAAAAACCAACGACTATGACCGAAGATGAACTAAGATCCATCTTGGAGGTCAGTCACGAAGAGGGAGTACTAGAAAGCGAAGAACGCAGAATGATTACTAATGTAGTTGATTTCGGTGATTCCTTAGCTAAGGATGTTATGGTACCTAGAATTGATATGTCATTTGCCAGTGTAGATCTTACTTACGACCAGTTGGTACAGGAATTTGCAATAGATAAGTATACAAGACTTCCTGTTTACTCCGATAACCGTGATAATGTAATTGGTATAGTAAATTTAAAGGACTTATTCTTTTATGAAGGTAAAAAAGAAGATTTTAATATACTTGATATAATGAGGGAACCATTTTTTACTTATGAATTTAAGAAAACTTCCGAACTTCTAATTGAAATGAGAAATGAGTCTATTGCTCTTGCTATTGTATTGGATGAGTATGGTGCTACTGCTGGATTATTAACAATAGAAGACCTTCTTGAAGAGATTGTTGGAGAAATCCGTGATGAATATGATGACGACGAAGAAGACTGCATACAATCTGTGTCAGAAAATGAATACATTGTTGATGGTAACACCAAATTAGATGATATAAATGATGCATTAGGGTTAGATATAGTGTCTTCTGACTACGACTCAATTGCAGGACATATTATTTATCTTTTAGATCATCTTCCTGAAGAAGGTGAATCAGTGATTGTAGATAATGTTGTCTTTACAGTGGCATCTGTAGATAAGAATAGAATTGATAAGGTTCACATTATAATAGAAGATACGGACAAGCCCGAAGAACTAGAAGAGTCACAAGATTAACTTAATACAAATGATTCTATGTTAAATCTTGTAGTGTAATTCCTTTGAATCATACCCCATTACTGACTAAGAACCATATAAACATTATAGAAGTATGGTGATAAGTGTAGATATAAACCTATATGTAAGTTTATATCTACGCTTTTTTGTTGTTCTATGTATATTACTATTATAGCAAGGCCCAATAAGTACATAGGCACTTTATAATAATTATTAAACAATAAAAAACAACTTGACATGGAAGATTATATTGTGTACAATTTAGTTGTATAACATATATGATGATTGTATAGACTTTATTGAAATAAATTAACGAGTATCTTTTATAAATTATAAAGACACTGCATTAGAATGGAGGAATATTATGAAAATATATGACTTTTATGTAAAGGATAGAAATGGCAAAGAAATAAATCTAGATCAGTATAAAGGAAAAGTATTACTAATCATTAACTCTGCAACACAATGTGGCTTTACACCCCAATACGGTGACTTACAGAAGCTATATGATAACTATTCTAATCAAGGTTTTGCCATATTGGATTTTCCATGTAATCAATTTGGAAATCAGGCTCCAGGTACAGTAGATGAAATTCAAAGTTTCTGTGAACTTAATTTTGGAGTTACCTTCCCTATTCATTCTAAGATTGAAGTTAACGGTGTAAATGCCCATCCCCTATATAAATTCTTAAAAGACAAACATGGATTTGGAGGATTTGATAGTGAGCATCCTATAGCCTCTAAATTAGTTGAAATCTTGTCTAAGGAAGACCCAAACTATCAGAACACCTCGGATATTAAATGGAATTTTACTAAGTTTTTAGTTGACAGAGAAGGTAATGTTCTAGAGCGTTTCGAGCCCACAAAGGATATTAAAATTATTGAGAAAAGAATTAGGGAACTGTTATAGTCAACAACTTTCTTTATATATTATAGAAAATCCCGACGGATAAACCCGTCGGGATTTTGTTAGTATGCTATCAAAACTTATAGTATTCTTTTAACAGGGTAACCAGAGACTCAATGTTCTCCTTTTTTGAGTTATCAAATGAACTCATGATGGCTTTACTCATTTCTTCATCAATCTCGGACTTATCTTTTTTTGCATTTAACATTTTGCTAAAGATTCTCATCATCCCTCTTGAGAAAGCACCCATCTTCTCATAACATATTCCACTCTCAAAATAGAAAAACCCCACCCTTGATTTACAATCAGCCAAGTTATTCTCTATTACCGGCTGGATCATATCATCAGATTTAGCTACTGCACCTGTTGCAAATACTATTACCTTTTTATTATTAATATCAACTAGCTTTTTAAACTTCTTCAGTCCAGATATAAATCCTGCACGTATGCCTGCTCCGTATATTATTATATCATATTTATCTATGTCACTGGACTTTGTCTCATTTAAGGTTCTTGTATCGCAAGTCACCTCTTCACAAATCCAGTCAACATACCTTTTAGTAAAACCAGTCTTTGACTTGTAAACTATTAATATTTTTTTCACAATTTCTACCCTCCACCTCCTTATTTAACTATAATTCAATTTATACTTACTACTCTAGCCATAGCTACTTCGGTTCTAATCTTTAAAGGAAATGCTATGATATCAAAATGCACTACAATAAGAAGATCTGATAGATTAGTTTGATTTTAACAAATCCTTATCCTTAAGAAAATTATACAATTCCTTATTGTCTCTAGGATCTGTTTTATCGTTTATATTCCCTACATTTTTTATCTCAATTCCATTTTCAACATCTGAAATTATAGGACCAGATGGAAGAAAGGATATAAACAACTGTGGTTTCATATATCCTCTATACATTTCTTCTCCATCAAGGTAAAAGGCAAATTGGTCAGGATAAAATACACCCAATATTTGTGATCCACCATCAATGATACTATCACTAACTTCAGCATCGTCAACATTTCTGTCTGCTAGGAATTCATCCGTAAATATAATAGTATGAGTATCCCAATCATAGCTTTTTATATCATTACCTGTAAAAATCGGACTATCATCCTTAATAATTTCGGAATTATTTTTATCGATTACGGAATGTCTTAGAATATACATTTCAAGATTTTCGGCATTATGATTTGTATTTTGACGACAACTAGATAACATGAACAATATTGATATTATAATAATCAGTTTGTAAATATTCCTCATAATTCCTCCTTCTCAAGGCTAACCATTCCCGGTTGCTCATTATAATAAAAGTTACTGGGGTTTTATTTTAGCTATAAGCTAAACTTGTAATAATCATTCCATAAGATAACTTGTCATTGTTAGGGAGCCAAGAACAGGGGATTTATTAAAGACACTAACCTTATCGTCTTCATTTGATGCCCCAAGAACATACAACAATGGATAAAAGTGATCTGGTGTTGATACGGCAAGCTTAGCTACTTCACCCTGCCCCTTATATTTTAAAATATTATCATGGTTCTTATTAAAAATATTATCGTAGATAAAATCATCAAATTCATATGCCGAATCAAAACCCTTCTTGTCCATATCCCAATTAACCAGCCTTAAATTATGCACTATATTACCCGTACCGAATATCAGAACCCCCTCTTCACGCAAGGATCTTAGATCTCTTCCGATTTGATAATGAGCCTCAGGGGGAGCATAAGCATCGACACTAATTTGAAATAGTGGTATGTCTCTTTCAGGATACATATGAACCAAGACAGACCATGTTCCATGGTCAATTCCCCAAGAGTTATCATATTCCGTATCCTTTGTAATTAACTTCATTGCGACCTTAGCAAGCCCCGGTGATCCAGGGGAGTTATATATAATTTCATACAGCTCTTTTGGAAATCCATACATATCATATATGGTTTTTGGCATTTCTTCATTCATGATCTTAGTACCCTGTGTAAACCAATGTGCTGATATAGATATGATAGCTTTAGGTTTAGGTATTCTTTTTGCTATCTCCCTCCAGCCTCTGGTAAAATCATTTTCTTCAATTGCATTCATTGGTGATCCATGTCCTACAAAAACCACTGTTATTTTAGTCATAATCATTCACACACCTTTCTCAATTATGCACCTTAACAAAAAAAATTACCTTCCAAAACCGTTACCGCTCTGCCTGATATAATTACTCTATCATCAACCACCTGTACTCGTAATACTCCCCCTCTATTTGATGCTTGATATGCTATGAACTTATCCTTTCCTAGCCTATTCATCCAATAAGGCCCCAAGCAACAATGTGCTGATCCTGTCACCGGATCTTCAAAAACTCCAATCTCAGGAGCAAAAAATCTTGATACAAAATCATAATCCCTAGATCTTGCAGTTAATATTACTCCACGCATATCCACCTTCAAAAGCTTATCAAAATCCGGTTTAATATTCCTAACATATAACAACGGAGGATTTATCCTCCTCAATTTCTACCCTCTAGCTTAACTTAACGAAAATTACAAGGCTTGAAAATATTTGGCTAATTATACCATAATACTGCCATGAATGCAAAAGATTTTATAGTTGCAATTAATCAAAAATCACTCGATAACTCATGGATAAGAGTTTTCGAGTGACTTTTCTTATATCAATTCTATCTTCTTGCTTTTACTGAGAATCTTAATGCTGTCTTTAGCTTTGATGGTTCAGTCCTTCGGGGATCAGATATATAGATTTCCCTATGAAGCTTACTGGCTCTATCATATCCATTCTCACCACAAAACTTTTCCATACGGGCAAAGCTTTCAGGTTCATCATCATAGCTTCCAACATGCATCATTTGACAGCATAAGCCTTCTTCAATATCTTCGAATCTTACATTTTCAAGAAATGAATTCGGTTTTTTCTTCTTAGTCTGATCCAAAAACATATCAAACAATTCCTTAGTTAAAAAATCAGGTTGTCGTATCATGATAGTGTATTTTAAATTGCTTTTAACGGTAGCTGGTATTGACTTATCAATCAAGTCCCATACTCCCTCAAGGGGAAAAACTGTATATTCATAATACCCGGCTGGCACAACATCCCCCTTATAAGACATCTTTACTGCATCACTATGCAAAACGGCTGGTTCGAAATGGAGCTAGTGGTATTCCATTTGTTCCAAACACATTCACTTCTCCATAATTAGTCCAACAATATCTTGCATAAAGAGGTTCTAGAACCTCATCAGATTGGACAAAAATAGTATTCCCCCTAATGGATGCTTTTGCTTCTTTATACTGCTTATCCTCCCCAGCAATCTCAAAACCTGACAAGTCACCTTGGATAACAAATCCACCCTCAGCATAATCAAAATATAATTCTATTCCGCCATCTTTATATGTAAGGCTTCGATATATCGGTCCAAAGGCCTGCTCATCCTCAAGTTTTCCATAAACATTACTGAGAGCTTGCAATGCCAGTCTCTCACCCACTGGAGCCTTATCCTTCGGATGAATTTCATCAAATTCACCACAATCAAGGATTACTGCTATCCCTGTATTCTTCACCGTCTGAAATGTTCTCATCTGTGCCTCTCGTATTAGGCACCAATGTTTATAGTCAGGATCCGCCCCGTAGCGGTGCATAGGTAGTTGAACAAAGAGAAATGGCAATAAATCATCCTCCCAGTCCTCTCTCCAAAGTCTAATCAAACGAGTTAAAAGTTTTTGATAAAAGTGAGGTTTGTGATCATCACTTTCACCCTGATAATAGATAAATCCAGAAAGAGTATATGGCATGATTCGCTGTAACATACATTGATAAAGTCCTGCTGGTCTAAAGGGACTAAAACTGTTTATTGGTCCTGGATAATAATTAGGACCACAGCGTTCAATCAACTCATTCCATGTCACCTTAGGATTTTCCTCACGACATATGTCAGCTCGTTTATCCCACTTCACCTGATAGTCAATATACTCCTGATGTTCTTTTCGCTGTTCCTCCAAGGTCTTATCTGCAATATTTTTATCATACTCGTCTAGATAAGTCCGCAGATCCTTATCTTCCTCCAAGCTTTCTCTACTCATCCAAGCACTAGCCGAGGTTCCTCCCCAATTGCAACCAATAATACCAACAGTAACTCCTAATTCTTTTGCTAGCTTCCTGCCAAAGAAATACCCAACAGCTGACCAAGCCTTGGTGCCTTTATCTCCAAAAACTTCCCAAGAGGAGTTACGCTCCATCTCATAAAAATAATCATCTTGGTAGGCAATTTTATTGGTATAGTAGAATCTGACCTGAGGATTAACATCATTTTGTAATACATCCTCTCCACCAATACAATTTTGTAGTTCAAACTCCATATTAGATTGCCCACCTGCTAGCCATACTTCACCAATAGCTATATCACGAAATGTTATAACCTTATCATTACAGGATATGTTCATCTCATATCCATCTCCTGCTTCCATAGGAGGTAATATAGCTGTCCAGCGTCCATCCTTAACCTTGGACTTTGCTGTAATTCCTCGAAAAGAAACAGTAACAACAGAATCATCTTCACCCCAGCCAAATACTTTTATATTCTTATTTCGCTGAAGAACCATATGATCACTAAATACAGCAGCAATTCTAAATTCTTTCATCTTTATGTCCACCTCTCGTGTAATTATGCCTTGATTTCAAATTTATCCTTAAGGCATTTTAATTTTATAATATTGATTAATAACAATACTTATTTATTGTATCATAACTCCACACATGAGCTTCTATATAGCGTTCAGGACCGTGTTTTCCTATATAGGCACTATTTTCATGCCAAGTGCTTAACCAGGGGCTATGTCCAATCACCATATAATGTGGTGATAACCTTTTTATTATTCCACCTTTCATAGCAAACTCTGACCGAATTATATTCTCACAATTATGTCTATATTCTACATATTTATCATGTCTTTGTGCACTTTGGGAATTAGGTTTTGTAGCTATGATATATAATGGCATATATCTAATATAATACTGCCATCTTCATCAGGTGTAGTGAATCTGGGACAGGCATATCGCTCAAAGAACCAATATGCACCATTTTCATCGGGTATAATATTATAACCCTCATTCTCACAGGCTTTTGCACATTTATGTTCTTGTCCATAAACTTCATGTTCCTTACCATATAACCATACTACACCTAAGTCAGCTTCATCAAAATCAACATACTCGAACCCCTCAGGAACTACTGCATTTTCTGGACAAAAAACACCAATCCAATACTCAAATGGTTCTTTCTCTTTCCATCTCATTAGTCCAATATATGCATCACCGTCCTCATAGAGTTCTTTTAAATTAAAGCTCTTCTCCAACTGGTCAAACCATCCATTGGAAAACCATTCACCCCATTGCTTTCCAAAGCCGCCGTCAACCCGATCCTCATCACAATACTTTTTTCCT
This sequence comes from Clostridiales bacterium, assembly GCA_012518935.1. Lineage (GTDB taxonomy): Bacteria > Bacillota > Clostridia > Lachnospirales > Lachnospiraceae > Mobilitalea. The sequence goes on along the minus strand of JAAYRE010000114.1, from coordinate 4,098 downwards.
ATGAAACGCATAGCTGGAACAGATTGTTTATAAGTTTTTATTACTTCTGCCATATTTTATAATCTCCTTTATATTATTTTCGATTTTTTGGTTTCATGACATCATTTCTTTCTGGATTTTTCTATTCTCTTCATTATCTTTGTTGCTTTTGCTTTAGCTTTCGCTTTTCCTTTAATAGTCTTTCTCTATTAGAATTGGCATCACTCGATATGAAATCTGCCCATTTAACTTCTAGACCGTCTGTCTTCTCTTGCCAATACAGCAGCCGTTGATAATAATAATTTATTTTATCACTAACTGGTTTTTGGTAGTTATCTTTTCCATGTTTTATGACTATTGCTGTTAATTCATAGAAAGTTAGCCCCAGTGCGTGTGTTTCCACATGCACTGTAGCCCCTGCATGGCCTATTGCATGACACAATGCTCCGTATTCACTATCATTAATTGTCTTTGCTACTGCATGTGAATCTAAAATAGCACGTTTTGCTATAGGCATTTTAATATCACCCTTAGCCCATGACTCACAAAGTTCTAAGCATCTTCTTGGTCTGGCTTCATCAGGGTATTTTGCCTCAAATTTCTCTAATGTAGGCTTTGCACAATCTAAAGCCCACATCACAAGAGTTCTATGACTCTGAATTTCAATTAACTTTATTAATTCTTGTAAACACTGGCTATCTCGAGAAAACAATATTTGATTTCTTTTCTTTATTTTGAAATCTACATCTGAAAACATAGAATTAACCTTTTCGCTCATCATTGGTCTCTCCTAAAATAATTCAATTATTATATATAACATATGTAAGGCATCCATAGCATCAGTGAAATAATTATATAACAATAACATTCCATATACAACCATTATATGGCCATACAAATATGACATTGCAGATGGAGAATTAATTGCAAACACCCTACCATTACATGATAGGGTGCCTGCTTGTTATGACTCAAAAAATTTATTCCACTACCTTTACTATTGAAATACTAAGGGTTTCATCCGAATCATATATGACACTAACAGTAACACCATCTCCATTTCCTCCACCATAACTCACATATCCATCAGATTTCACCTCATATGAATCCTTGGTAAAAGTTTTTTTAATCTTATTAAGAAAATCCACAAACTCATCTTCTGGTGTTCCTTCGAGAGAAATCCCAATATAATCTTCCGTTTCCATTACTGAAGTGACTGTGCCCTTATCTATTTTGGGTATGGTTTTTGCTAAGTCGGATGTTGGCCACTCCGTTTTTCCAAATAGTATAGATTCTCCTTCCTCAGTAGTAAATGTTATTTCTTCAACACTGATATCAACATCTACACCTACGGCTTCCTCAAATATCTTTTCTGTGATGGCTTCTCCTATCTTTTCTTGAAACTTTTTTTAACACCGCATCCAATTAGTGATATAGCTAATATCATCGTGAAAATGACTACCAGAATTTTTTTCATTAATTCTCTCCTAACATAATGTAATATTATTTATTAATATGTACAATATAGAAAGTCGTGAGTATATTGAAGACAAACTATTATACTCATACTTACACAATGATATTATTCTATTAATACTAATCTGGTCTATTCATTAGTTCTAATGAGTCCACTATAAACCATATCATTAGCTCTAATGAGTTACTCTTGATACTTATTATTCAAGCAAACCATTCATTATCCAAAATAGCATAAATATATTCATCAAGCCACTCATCATCAATACCTTCCCTACCTCGTCTATTCTTAATAAAATGTGCTTCTCTACGCATACCGCATTTTTCCATAACCCTGTATGAACCATAATTCAAGGTATGGCAAGAAGCACTTATTCTATGTAGTTTAAGTTCATTAAAGCCAAAGGCTATTAAAGCTTTTGCAGCTTCTGTCGTATAACCCTGCTTCCAATAATTTTTATGTAGAATCCATCCTAAATTGGCTTGTTCACCAGCATTATCCATATAAATACCACAGGCCCCTATTAGTTGACCAGTAGATTTAAGTGTAACTGCAAAATCATAATGCAACCGTGGTGATTTACTTTGCCAGGCAATGCAATCTCTTAAGAATTCTTCTGTGGCTTTCTCATCATTTGGTCCCCATATCATATACTTAACATTATCAAGATTTGAAGCATATGCGTGTACAGATGAAAAATCCTTTTCTTCAAATTCCCTTAAAATCAGTCTATTTGTTCTTAATTCCATAATGTTTATTCCCCCAGTTTTATTTATCTTCTAACCTTCTTCTGAGAAAGTAAGAGAGAGATTAAGTTTTTTCCCATTTCTAATAACAACCACATCTACTGTATCACCAGCTTTATAATTATCTTTGATACTGTCTACTTCTGCCATAGTACGTACCTCTTTGCCAGCTATAGATATAAGTATATCATCTTCACGAATCCCGGCTTTTTCAGCACCACTATCCTTTATGACTTCTAAAATATATATCCCTACAGGTATATCATAGAGATAAGAAATAGTGTCTGTAATTTCCCTTCCACTAACACCAATAAAAGGTCTCCCCTTAACATATCCAAACATAATTAGTTGATCAATAATTGGCTTAGCTTCATTAGAAGGAATTGCAAAACCTAGACCTTCTACTCCTGATAATGACACCTTTGCTGTATTAATTCCTATTACTTCACTTTTGGAATTAACCAAAGCACCACCACTATTGCCTGGATTAATAGCAGCATCTGTCTGAATCAAATTTAAAATTCTATCTTCAATGGTAATGGATCTATTAAGAGCACTTATTACACCTACCGTAACAGACCCTTGAAATTCCAATCCCAATGGGTTTCCAATTGCTACAGCAAGCTCCCCCACTTCTAGAGCATCTGAATCTCCAAGCTTTGCTACAGTAAGATTATCTAAATCTATTTTCAACACTGCCAAATCGGTTTTTTTATCTCCGCCAACAAACTGTGCCATTGCCTGTCTGCCATCAGAGAGGAATACCTCCAAAGTTGTATTCTTACTCATGGAATTTTTGGGGTCTGCATACTCTATCACATGATAGTTTGTCATTATGTAACCGTTGCTATCAATTATTATACCTGAACCTTCATAATATGACTGGGACATCTCATCACCGTAATACCAATATCTCGGACTTTGTGTCACCATCCTAATTCCGACTATGGAAGGTCCAACCTTCTTTGCTATCTTTGTAACTACCGAACTGCTACTATCTGTACGCATCAATACATTTTCGATAGCTAGTCCACTATTACCAGTTATTATATGACTGCTTTCAGGTTGATTAGCTATCAGAATCTCAAGCTCATCAATCTCCTTGGAAAGCTTCATATATACGCTTCCTCCAGTAATAAAACCTGTTATCAAGCAACACAATAAAGTAACAACAGTTGTTTTAAATAATCCTCTTGATTTTCTCTTCCTTCTTACATATCGGTTGTAAGCAACTTGCTTATTTAATAAATAATAATCGTCATAATGATATTTCTTAAAAAAGCTCACACAATCACCTCCATACTAGTGGTAATTTTATGCCATAATACCATATGTTACCTTAAAATAATAACAAATGAATAATATAGATGTCAATTCATCTATAGTTTCGTTTCATAAATCCTTGAGCTCTCACCCCAAGGATGATACCCTTCACCTATGTAGTGGAAACCATATTTCTCATAATATTCAATATGACCTGTGCAAAGATATAGGTTAGTAAATCCGCCCTTCCTTGCATCCTCCTTTGCTTTCTCAAGTAGTAATGCCCCATATGAATTGCCTCGATGGGCTTCTTCAATATATAAAGCACACATCCAAGGATATAGATCCATCCTGCTTATGAAATCATTAGTGATAAGTCCTGCACAGCCTATGATTTCATCGCCTTCCATCAAGAGATACCACTGCGGTAAAGGATTCTTAGTTGTAATACAGTGGCTTATACAATTTTCATATACCATAAGACTTTTCTTACTTGCCCACTTACTTTGAAAATATTTAATTACTTTATCCTTATATTCAGGACTATCCCTCACTGATATAATTCGCATATTATACACTATTTCCCCCTTCATATAAAACTTTTTCTTTGCTAGCAGATACTAATTATCATAT
>JAAYRE010000113.1 GCA_012518935.1 Clostridiales bacterium | reverse complement strand
CATTTATACTAAATCAGAACTTACGGCCATTAGGGATTTGTGTGATGAGAAGGGATTATTATTATTTTTAGACGGAGCAAGGCTTAGTGCATTACATTGCGGTGGCACTATTGGCGTTTTGACATATTTTTGACTTAATTTTACTATATAGTTCTGCCTGTTGAGGTAAAATGATATTTTTTTCCTCATCAGAATTTGTATCATGACGGTACAGTATTACTTGGCAAGATATTTTATAAAATATTACTACCAGGAGGAAAACTAAATGATTCAGGTCGAACACATTTCTAAGACCTTTAAGGTCAGCCGGCGAAGTGCCGGTTTTTTAGAGGCATTCAAAGCTCTCTTTCACAGGGAGTATGAATGTGTCAAAGCCCTAGATGACATTTCCTTTAATATTGATGAAGGGGAAATGGTCGGGTATATCGGTCCAAACGGAGCAGGAAAGAGCAGTACTATCAAGGTTTTAAGTGGAATATTAACTCCAGATAGTGGGTCTTGCCATATCAACGGACGAATTCCATGGAAAGAAAGAACAGCACATGTAAAGGATATAGGAGTCGTATTTGGTCAAAGATCTCAGCTTTGGTGGGATGTACCAGTTGTTGACTCTTTCTTGCTGCTTCGAGATATTTATAAGATTCCTGATAAACTCTATCAAAACAATCTTGATGAGCTTGTAAATCTACTGGATATTGAGCAAATTATTCGAACTCCCACAAGACAACTATCATTAGGGCAAAGAATGCGTTGTGAAATAGCTGCGTCTTTACTTCATAGTCCAAAGATACTTTTTTTGGATGAGCCTACCATAGGACTAGATGCCGTATCTAAAATAGCCGTAAGAGATTTTATCTTAGAACTTAACCGCAATCATAAAACCACAGTAATCCTTACAACTCATGATATGCAGGATATAGAGTATCTGACAAAACGGATTATCCTTATAGGCAAAGGAAAAATTCTTATGGATGGAAGCCTGGAAAATATCCGAAAGGAATACACTGACACCAAGAGACTTACTATAGATTTTATAGGTGAAGATATTCAGTTAGTGGAAGGTATGAAATTCATCCTACAAGAGAAAAATCATGGGGTTATTGACATTGATTCCAAGATGCTTACCGTTTCTGATGCTATATCAATCCTATCTAGTCAAGTTAAGCTAAATGATATATCAGTAACAGGACCATCAGTTGACGAAGTGGTAGCACAGCTATATCAAAAATATCATATATGATGTTATTTGTTGATAAAGGAGATAGTATGAAAAAATATATGTCTTTATTAAGAATGAGATTCATATCAGGTATACAATATCGTTCAGCAGCTTTAGCCGGTATAGTAACACAATACGTTTGGGGCTTTATGTTAATACTTGGTTTTAAGGCTTTCTATGATGCTGATGCAAGTGCTTTTCCTATGAGTTTTGATGCACTGGTTTCATATATATGGCTTAATCAAGCCTTTTTGGCTATGTTCATGCCCTGGATAACAGATACAGATATATTGGAATCGATAAGGGATGGAAGTGTTGCTTATGAACTGTGCAGACCGGTACAGTTATATCCTATGTGGTTTTATAAAAGTATGGCAAATCGTCTGTCAAGAGCAGTACTTAGATGCTTTCCGATTATTATTGCAGCTTTATTTTTACCTAGACCATTTAAGCTATTAGCTCCATCGGATTTTGGAGCACTATCTGCATTCTTGCTTTCATTGTTTATAGGCTTTCTTCTTGTAGTGGCTTTTGGAATGATAACCTATATAATAACCTTTTATACATTATCATCTAATGGAATTAGGATAGTGATTATAGGCACTGTAGAATTCTTTGCAGGTTCTATTATTCCTTTACCTTTTTTCCCTGAAAACATTAGAAAGATAGTAGAGCTACTTCCATTTGCATCTATGCAGAATGTGGCTTTACGTATATATTCCGGTGATATTATAGGAATAGAAATAATATTTAGAATAGTTTTGCAGCTATTTTGGTTTATTGCAATTTACTTAATAGGTAACTATTTAATGCGAAAGGCTATGAGACATGTAGTGATTCAAGGAGGTTAATGGAATGAAGTTATATAGACGTTTTTTTATGATTCATTTAAAAAGTGCATTTCAATACAAAATATCCTTTTTACTTATATCCATAGGACAGTTTTTTACTGCTTTTATGGTATTTGTAGGAGTAAAGTTCATGTTTGATAGATTTCATACTGTAAAAGGTTATACTTACAGTGAGGTATTGTTATGCTTCTCCATAGTTTTGATGGCATTTACTTTGGCAGAAATGTTTGTCAGAGGATTTGATACATTTTCTCATATCATAGCTAACGGAGAATTTGATAGAGTACTACTTCGCCCACGCAATGAAATCTTTCTTGTACTGGCAGGGAAGATGGAGCTTTCCAGAGTGGGAAGACTATTGCAATCAATAATTATATTGGCTTATGGGATTAATACTTGTGAAATAATATGGAGCTGGGATAAGATTGTTACACTGATTTTGATGATTTGTGGTGGTACTGTTATCTTTGCTTGTTTATTTATCATATTTGCAGCTCTTTGCTTCTTTACTTTAGAAGGTTTAGAATTTATGAATGTATTTACCGATGGTGCCAGAGAGCATGGTAAATACCCCTTTGATATATACGGAAAGAAAATTTTTAAATTTTGCACCTATATTATACCCTATACTTTATTTCAGTATTATCCATTTCTTTATCTGACTGGTAGAGAAGATAATAAGCTATATATGCTTTTGCCTATTGTAGCTTCTTTATTTGCTATACCAAGTATTATGCTGTGGAAGTTCGGAGTAAGGCACTATAAATCAACAGGTTCGTAAGAACACACTTCACAAAACGCCAACTGTGCAGCCATAATGCTACCCATAATGGCGGCACTGTTCACAAAACGCCAACTGTGCAGCCATAATGCTACCCATAGTGGTGACACCATTCACTTGGCTACATTTCATAAAATAAGAAAAGGTATGGATATTGAGGTTGGCAATATCCATACCTTTTCTAAGTAATAAAAAGGAGTAACTAATTATATCTATTATATTTAGATATATTGGGAAAAGTAGCAGTTTTTATTTGAAAACTATTTTAGCAAAGTTATAGAAGCCTAAATACCATATATTAAAATCATGTCCACCTCTTAGTGTCTGCCATATAAAGTTCTCATCTGTTATTTTATCTGTTAAACTGGTTATATTTTTTACTGCTGCTGAGGCAGGGCCTATTGCTATGCCATCATCAGTTCCACAAATGTTATAGAAGAAGTTTATATCATAATCAGGAAAGTTTTTTAGCTTTCCAGCAGTTTGTGATGAGGTGTTTGTAGTAGGACATGCTGAGAATGCTCCAAAATAACTTATTATGTCTAGATTCTCACCCATACCTATATTAATAGTCTGCATTCCTCCCATGGAGAGTCCAGCCATGGCACGATGGTCTCTAGTTTTTGTTAAATCACTATTGTCATCATCAACTTTATAGGTGGAGTAATTGCTTTCTATGTAAGGAATCAGGTCATTTCTTAACTCCTGACCAAACACATAAAAGGAATTATGATCCGAAGATGTATTAGCATAATTTACACTGGAACGACCATTTGGTGCAACTATAATAAAGGGTTCGATATCACCTTTATAGATTAGATTATCCATAATTGTCTTAACTTTTGAGGTATCGTTGTACATTCCCCATTCATATTCGTTGCCACCTATACCATGCATAAGGTAGAGTACATTATAATGTTTGCTTTCATCATAACCATAGGGGAGATATACATGAGCAGGTTTTGTGATTTCAGAGCCATCACCAAAATAATCCTTAGTCTTATATGTAATCTTTTCTATAGTACCGCCTTCATCATGTCTTAAGATCAAATACTCATGGGGTATAGCATCAACAACACTAATACCTACATCATCTGTTTCCTCATCTGTTTCTGTATCAGATTTAATATCTGTTACTTCATCTAAATTATTTTCTGCTTCCATATCAGATTCTACACCTTTCTTATCATCGGATTTTTTTTCTGTTTTCTCATCTGATCCTCTATCTGTTTCTAAGTCAGATTCTTGATTGTTAGATTTATTATCATTGGTAGCCTCATTTGATGTATCTACTTCAGTAGAATCGCTTTGAGATATACCGGTGGTGATGGTTTCGTCTTCAATAGAAGTGTTGTTATCAGCCGGTATCGGATCAACATTATCTTTACCTGAACAGGAGGTAAGTAGTAAAACTAATGATAACTGTAGTAATAAAAACATGGTTTTCATTCTTAGTGCACCTTCCTTTTATTATATTGTTTCAAGATTTGTTGTGACACGGTTAAGCAAATTAATCAAAGTATATTTCTCATCATCATTAAAGTTTTTAAAACTAATTTCTTCAATGTTATTAACAATTTCAATAACCTTATTAGCTAACTGGCGACCTTTTTCTGTTAAGTAGACAGAGTTGGCCCTTTTTCCACCTGATACATAAACAGGCTCCTTATAAATCAGGTTCTTTTTCTCCATATTGTTTAGGAGACTAGTCATAGTAGCAGGCTCTACATGACATCGCTTTGCTAAATCCTTCTGAAGATACCCTTCATCCTTGTTTAATACGGTTAGAACCTTTGGCTGTCCTGTAGTTAAGTCTAAATCTTGAAAGCACTGAAAACTACGTTTTTTATGAGTCATGTAACTATTAATCAATGCTAAATGGAGTTCATCGACATTATCATGCAAAAATTATCTCTCCTTTGAAATGGCTGTTGATTAGGACACTAATTAGAATGCTAATTAATAATACTAATTAATAATATAGTGTAAGATAATAACCTTGTCAAGTTCAAAAAATAGTCCTAATTACCATACCTAGGGTTATTTACTTCCATCGGGAT